>NZ_LIRE01000003.1 GCF_001402795.1 Pseudanabaena sp. 'Roaring Creek' | reverse complement strand
GCAACGCTTTCAAAAATTTCCTTGTGGTTCGTTTGATCGATAATTGCTGTAAGCTGTTTTTTATTAGAATATTCACTCGGAATATTCACTTGATTGTTGGATGAGTTTTGCTACTAGACCAGTCCATCCAGTCTGATGGCTGGCTCCAATCCCCGAACCATTATCGCCGTGAAAATATTCATAGAACAGAACTAAATTTTTCCAGCTCTCGTCAGTATCGAATTTTGTTTTTTTGCCATTTTGCTTGTCGTTGACGGGGCGATCGCCATTATGGTCTTGAATAAAAATATCGATCAAACGTTTCGATAACGCAGCGGCAACATCACTCAAAGTCAGCAAATTCCCAGAACCAGTAGGATACTCAATTTTAAGACTATCGCCGTAGAAATGGTGGAATTTCTGTAAGGACTCGATAATCAAGAAATTTACAGGCATCCAGACGGGACCTCGCCAGTTAGAATTACCGCCAAATAAACTGCTTGAGGATTCTGCTGGCTCGTAATCAACCCTATATTCACTACCATTAGTTTTCCAAATATAGGGACGATCCTTATGGAATTTAGAGAGGGCGCGAATGCCATAGTCGCCTAAGAATTCACTCTCATCTAACATTTTGGTAAGAATGCGTTGGAGTTTATCGCGATAACAGATAGCCAGTAATCGTCTAGCCCCGAGCCCGCAGCTTTCCATGCAAGAAACATTTTGAGTTAATTCGGGATGATGATCGATAAACCATTGCATTCTATTTTTAAATTCAGGCAACCGATCTAGCAAATCTGGATCTAGGGTTTGGACGGCAAAAAGAGGAATTAATCCGACCATTGATCGCACTTTTAATTTCAATTGCTTGCCATCGGGGAGATGCAGTACGTCGTAATAAAAGCCATCCGCGTCATCCCAAAGCTCGGTGTTATTATCTCCGACTTTATTCATCGCATCGGCAATGTAAAGAAAATGCTCGAAGAATTTGGTAGCAATATCTTCGTAAACGTTGTTCTCTTGTGCTAGTTCTAGGGCAATTGTTAACAGATTCAAGCAATACATGCCCATCCAACTCGTGCCATCGGCTTGTTCGATATAACCGCCTGTGGGCAATTCAGCACTGCGATCGAAGACTCCAATATTGTCCAATCCTAAGAAACCACCTTCAAAGATGTTTTTCCCATCGCGATCCTTCCGATTTACCCACCAAGTGAAATTCAGCAAAAGTTTTTGGAATACCCGTTCTAAAAACTTGCGATCGCCTTTTCCATACATCTTCTGCTCGATCTTATAGACGCGATAGGTCGCCCATGCGTGAACGGGAGGATTGACATCCCCAAAATTCCATTCATAGGCGGGAATTTGTCCGTTAGGATGCATGAACCATTCGCGGGTAATTACATCGAGCTGCCGCTTTGCAAAATCAGGATCGATCATTGCGATGGGAATCGCGTGGAAAGCTAAATCCCAAGCGGCAAACCAAGGGTATTCCCATTTGTCAGGCATAGACAGAATTTCTTCGGATTCCAAATGAAACCATTGGGCATTCCGCCCCTTGAGCCGATCTCTCGGTGGTTTAGGCGCAGATGAATCGCCTTCTAGCCAAGGCTTTACGGAATAGTTGTAGTATTGTTTACTCCATAACATTCCCGCAAAGGCTTGCCTCTGGACGTTGCGCATATCATCGGTCATCGCAAATGGCGCAATCTGTCCATAGAATTCATTGGCTTCGCTCAGGCGCGTTGCTACGATTTCTGCTTCCGAGCCTAAATTAATAGCATTAGGGGCGATATCGCTCAGGCGCAATTTTACAATTTTAGTTTCACCTGAAGCGATCGCTAATTCGTAATGAGCCGTTGCCTTTGTGCCCTGTTGCTCTGGATTTACTGATGCCGCGCCATTGACAATATAGTCATTGATGCCATCCTTTAAGTATTTGGAGCTATTAGCAGTTCCAAATAGTCGCTGAAAATTGGTTTCATTTTCGGTAAAAAGTAACTCTTTACTGTCGGGACAATAGAGCCACATTTGACCGAGCTGCTCGTGACCTGCCGCGATCGCATCCGATGAATGGGCTTGCAGTAAGGGTTTTTTGCTATTGTCCCAAGCCCATGTATTGCGAAACCAAAGTGTAGGCAGAAGATGGATGGTTTGCGATTCGGGGGCGTGATTGGTGACGCTAATTTGGATCGTTATATCCTGCGGTGAAGATTTTGCATATTCAACGACCACATCAAAGTAGCGATTATTATCAAATACTCCAGTATCCAATAGTTCAAACTCTCGCTCTCTCCGACCGCGATGCTTATTTACATCTACGAGTTGTCCGTAGGGAAATGCTGCTTGCGGATATTTGTAGAGATACTTCATGTAGGAATGGGTAGGAGTGTTATCCAGATAAAAGTAATACTCCTTAACGTCCTCTCCGTGATTGCCCTCGCTGCCTGTTAATCCGAATAGTCTTTCTTTAATAATTGGATCGGCTCCATTCCAGAGAGCGATCGCAAAGCACAGGAACTGGCGATCGTCAGAAATACCCGCGATACCATCTTCGCCCCATCGATAGGCACGCGATCGCGATTGATCGTGCGAGAAATAATCCCATGCATCTCCCGTGGGACTGTAATCTTCACGCACTGTTCCCCATTGGCGATCGCTGAGATAACAGCCCCATTTTCTCCAATGAATGCCATTTCGGGAATCTATCAATCTTATTTGCTCTGGGTTTGTCATATTTCTCTACAACAAGACGTTATGAAAGTATTTTGAATGAGTTAAAGTTTGGGAATAGAAATATCTAAACTCTTCTATAAAAGAGAGCTTAGAGTTATTGCAGTTTTCATTTTGCCTACGGCAAAATGAAAACTCAAAACCCTTGCTAGGATTGTTTTTTGTTTTCAAATGAGTACGCACTCATTTGAAAACCGCAATAAGAGAAATTTATAAGTCTCTCTTAACTCTTTCCGAACGGGAGCTTGAGGCTTTGTCACTACCGAGGAGATAGTGTAAGGGAATAGAGTTGAACTTTAACTGCGGAAATATAGGATTCATTTTGAAGAAATGCCGCTGGAAGTCTATTGCTATCTACCGCAGCTTTCACAATTTGTTTGGCAGTAATCGAACCGTCAATGAATCCTCTCATGAGTTCGCCAGAATCGGGAATTCCTTGATCCTTAAAATAACCTTGATGTGCCAAATACGCAAGATTGAAGGGAGTCAAAGTTATCTTCATTGTTACTTCAACTGAGGGCATCGGCATTGCATCGTCGGCTGCCTTAACTGAAGGAGCAATAGCTGTCGAAATTAGTAATGCTGGCAAGAGGGTGAGAAGTAATCTTTTCATGATTTTACCAAGTATAGAATTATTCTGTCGGTACAATGATTCTGTGCATTGCAGTATTTTTAAAGTATGAATCATTAAACTGAAGCTTGACCCATACAAAAATAAGAAACTGATTAATTCTTCCTGAGATATTAGTCTCTATCCTAAGGATGGGCGGTGCGAAGCGCCGCCCATCTTACTTATTTAGCCGATGCGTTCTAATAGGCGATCGCCTACCCGCAAAGCATTGGCAATAATGGTCAATGTAGGGTTGACAGCCGCACTGGAAGGGAAAAAGGAACCATCGACGACATAGAGATTATCTATATCATGAGTTCGACAGTTAACATCTAAAACCGAATCCTTAGGATCTTCGCCAAATCGGCAGGTTCCATTTTGATGCGCCACTGCTGCAATATCCAACTTCTTGCGAAAGTATAGAGATACGGGAATAATCCGATCGCCACAGTCGATCGATTTTAATACTTTACTCCACCGATCCATCAAGCGATCGAAGGCTTCCGTATTGTTCTCGGTATAGCGGAGATGCACGTTTCCATTTTTGTAAGTGACGCGATTGTTGGGATCGGGTAAATCTTCTGCGGTGACAAACCAATCAACCGAATGTTGGGCGATTTGGTCTAAAGCCATTCCTGGCGCGAATACAGGTGCATCGAGGGCGATCATATCTTTGTTTACCTTGCCTAAAAGTTGGATCAACCCCATTGGATAATTAAAATCCTTTTCACCCCAGTAGTAATCCAGAACGGCAAGGGTTTTCTGGAACTCGCTGGGATTTGGTTTCGGAGTGATACCGACGATCGCGCCATGCTGGTGTTTCATGAAGTTCCTGCCCACTTGGTCGGAGCTATTAGCCAATCCGTTTGGATGCAAATCATTAGCCGATCGCAATAACAGAGCCGCCGAATTGATCGCGCCGCAGGAAACCACAACTATATCGCTGGAGAAACTGACAATTTGGTCGTCTAATTTCACTTCAACGCTGGTGACTGCCTTTCCCGATGGACTGGTATGCAGGCGTAGCACCTCCGCTTCAGTTAGTAAGGTAACGTTATTCATGGCGATCGCGGGACGAACGCAATTTATATCCGAGTCACCTTTGCCATTCACCAAACAGGGAAATCCATCACAGGTGTTACAACGAATGCACGCGCCCAAACGACGATTTACTTCATTCAGTTTGATCGCCAAAGGAAGGTTGATCGGGTTTAAACCCAACTTTTTGAGATCGTCGTGAATCTCCTGAATTCTCGGCTCGTGGGAAACTGGAGGGTAGGGATAGGGAGATGCAGTTGGAGGCTCGGTGGGATCTTGACCCCGCTCTCCATGCACGTCATAGAGTTTTTCCGCTTCGGTGTAATAGGGTTCAAAGTCTTGGTATTTTAATATCCATGCGGGTGAAATTCCTCCTTTGTGTTCGACGCGATCGAAATCCCGCTCCCGCAAACGCAGCAGCGCACCACCATAAACCTTAGTATTGCCGCCAACCCAATAGCCCGTTCCAGGATGAATTTGACTGCCATTGCGATCGTCGACCCAAGTTTCAGAAGTATGGTAGCGATCTTTTTTATAGACTTCGATCGTGTCCCAATTCTGTTTCTCTTGAGGCAAAAACGCGCCTCTTTCTAAGATCAAAATTTTCTTGCCGCTCGGAGCTAAGCGATAGGCAAGGGTTCCTCCGCCTGCACCCGTACCAATGATAATGACATCGTAATGTTCTGTAGACATGGAATTTTACCTTGTTATTCGCTAATTTTTTGACAAGAATCTTTGAAAAAAAGACATTATCCTTGTAGGCGCAGGAATGCTTTCTTTTGCGATAGAAACTTTAGGGCGATCGCCTTGCATGGCAGCGACTTCATAGACCTTAAATTCATCGTTCCCGATGCGAACCGTATTGAATCGATTGATATTTGCTGAAGTTTTGACTAGGTGGTATATGGATTCCGAAACCAACAAATCGCTACCTAATTCTTTATTGGCTAATTCAATCCGACTGACAGTATTTGCCACATTTCCCAGTGGCGTGACAATATCAGGTTTTTCGGGATCGATCGCTACTAAAATTGCCTTTCCGTAATTAATGCCAATACTAAGATGAAGCGGATCGTAGGATAATTGCTTCAGAAAAGTATTCAATTCCTTAACCGCTTCTAGCATATCCAATCCAGCCCATACGGCTCTCTCGGCAGCCAAAGTGCCATTTTTTTCTGCACCAAATACAGCCATTATCTTTAATCCCATCACGTTGGGAATAAAGCCACCATACTGCTTTACAACCCTTTGAATGCGATGGTAATAGCGGTTCATGATGTAGACGATGTCGTAGTGAAAGTTTACTTCATCAAAATTTGACGAGCCTCGAATTGTCGCAAAAACTAAAGCCACATGGCGATCGCTGTTTGCCGTTCCACTTGCTAACTGACCTTCGAGGATATCAATATCTTCATCATCGATAACCATCCGACGAATCGAAACATTACCTGTAACTTTAGTCTGGCAAGCAAGACGAATGTGAAATGGAAAATCCAACTTTTTGGCTAAGGCTCTCTCAGCAGCAGACGGAGCGCTACAATTTTGTTCTCCATCTAAAATCATGATTCTGCAAGTGGAACAATAAGCATTTCCCCCACAAACATGAGTATGCTCGATCCCATTGGCTAGCAAATTCGCCAAAATCGTCTCAGATGGTTCGATATCAAAAGAACGCTTGTCTGGAAAGCAGCTAATTTTTGCCATAATCATTAGTTATCCTAGTAACTTTTTACAAGCTTCGATCGCAGAAATTAAAAAAGTTTTAACTCGTTCTTCACTTTTGATCGGATCGCCAAATTGCGAAGCCTTGAGAACGGCTCCAACCCAATATTCTTTATGCCAAATCCCATCGCCATCTAAAATTGGTAAATCGTCGGTATTTTCTGGGTAGGGATAGGGTGTCACATACCAGTAAGGCTCGGCATAGCTTCCATCCCCTGGGGACAATCCTACACCTACGGTTTTTTCTTCCCCATCGATCGCGGCGGGAATAGAAATTAAAGTAGCAATATCAAAATGGTGCGGCCAGAGGCGAACGGATGATGCCAGCGATTCAGATTCAACAATACATTGAAGAATACGATTGGCTGCCGCATAATATTCGGCAAAAAGCGACGATATATTTTCGAGGTTGAATGTCGCGCCGCGAGCGAGATCGCTATCGGGGAAGTCATCGGGCGGATAAGTAATTGGGACGACTAAATCTCCCAAACCTCCTAATTCACTGACAATCGCTTTGATCCATGCAAAAGCTTCGGATAAGGCGCGATCGGACAAGGAAAAGGATGAAATAATTGTATCTGGGTCGGTAACAAATTCTAAGGTTAAGGAGATCGGGTCGAGAGCAACTGTATAGGACTTTTCCATAATAACGATATGGGTGATAAATCCCAGTTGCTCGTCCCAGCCTAAACCTCTATGGTTTGGATCGGGATAAACGTTAGCGATCGCCGCTAGTGGTTGAATTGCATAATGGAGTTGAAGTCTCGCCGATGCAAGTTGTTGGAGATCGAATTTGAATGAGGATTCTTCGTCGGTATTCATAATGTTTCAGCTATATTTAAATTAAATTTTTTGGAACTGATGTTTGAGACTGATGTTTGAAACTTATTTGAACTTATTTTTCGACAATTCTTAGGGCGTGACCGTCAGGATCTCTTACTAAAAATCCTCGCCTAAACCCCAAAGAGCGCGTAGGCATCTCGATCGCCTCGGGAGAGATAAAGACCGTCCGATTAGTTCTCATTTTCTTTGCGATCGCGTCAATGTCGGTTACGACTAGCGTTGTCTGCCAATGCCATAGATCGTTAGGTCGGGCATCCGCAGGATAGGGCTTACCATCGCTTGGGGATAAATAATCGAGGAACTCGATACCCAAACCCGATGGCGCTCTCAAACCGCTGATTTTTAACTTAGCTCCAAAAACGTTGTTGAGATGCTCTTGCTCGGTGCCAAAATTTTCACTTTCTCCCGCCAGCCGCAGTCCTAGAAGATCGCGATAGAATTTCAGACTAACATCGGTATTGCTCACGACGATAGCGGTATGGTCGATGCCGAGAAAGACTTGACTGCTCCCTTTTTGCCATTTGGGATCGCCTTTCCCCGCAGGGAAATAGATGATTTCTAAGTTATGCCCGTCAGGATCTTTGAAGTAAAAAGCTCTAATACCTGCGGCGGCTTTATTAGAATCGGGAATTTTCTGGGGCGCGGTAGAAGAGTATTGAACTTTATACTTGCGAAGGATTTCGTAGGCTTTGTCCATGTCGGTCACGGCGATCGCTATATGTTGAAACCAGCGATCGTTACTCCTCGATTCAACGGGAATTTGCCTTCCCTTGGGCGTAAGATATTCCGTTAATTCTAGGACTTCTTCTCCCAAGCGCAATTTTACTACTCTCAGGCGCACTCCAAATATTCCTTGGATGCGTTCGTACTCGCTTCCCAAAACTTCCACATCGGATATCTTTTGAAATGATAAAACCTCAGTATAAAACTGAATCGATTTATCCATATCCGCAACGGTAATTCCTACAGAATCAACAGCGGTTACACCGATAGAGTTATTGGTTTGGGCGATCGCCGATGGAGCTTCCATCGATAGAGATACTGTGGTAAAAGCTCCCTGAATCGTAACCCCAAGAAGCATGACAACGGCAATCGGCAAGAATTTTTTGGTGAATTTAATTGCCATGCTATTCTCCCAGCCTCTCAGTTAGATGCTCGGCAACTCTGATCGCATTGGCAATGATTGTCAAAGTCGGATTGACAGCACCGCTAGAACAGAAAAAGCTACCATCGACAACGTAGAGATTATCAATATCGTGGGTTTGACAATTCAAGTTCAACACGGAAGTTAGCGGATCTTCACCAAAGCGACAAGTCCCGACCTGATGCCCGACACCCTGTAAGCCGAGCTTGCCAGTGAAATAGTTGGACGAACCTTTCACGAAATAATTAGAATGCGGGATAACTTTCTCACCGCAGTCAATGGATTTGAGAATTTTAATCCACTTGCTTTCCAATCGGCTATAGGGTTCTGAATTGTTTTCGGTATAGTCGAGAACGATGCGATCGCCATCCACAAGAACCCGATTTTTGGGGTCTGGCAAATCCTCTACGGTCAACCACCAATCTACCGAGTGAGATGCTACTTCTTCAGGAGTCATTGGGGCGTAGGCCGCAGCATTACCCTCGATCATCTCCTGATTGACCTTACCGAGTGTTTGAATTTGTCCCAAGGGATATTCGTAGCCATCTTCGCCCCAATAGAAGTCGTTAATCGATAGGGTCTTTTGAAATTTGGTAGGATTCGGCTTCTTCGTTACGCCAATAATCGAACCGAGTACGTGCTTCATAAAGTTTCGTCCCACCAAGTCGGAACTATTGGCTAAACCGTTGGGATGAAGCTCGTTGCGCGATCGCAATAGGATTGCCGATGAATTGACCGCTCCACAGGAAAGGACGACGATACCGCCCGAAAACCGCACGATCTCATTATTAACGCTCACTTCAACCGAGGCAATCTCTTTTCCCAACTCGCTGGTATGTAACTTTAATACCTTTGCTTCCGTTAATAAAGTTACATTCGGATGCTGAATTGCAGGTAAAATCCCATTCACTTCGGCATCGGATTTTGCCCTTACCAAACAAGGAAAGCCATCGCAAGTGCTGCAACGAATGCATTCACTCAGATGCTTTTGAACCTCATTCAATTTGATACCTAGGGGGGTATGGTAAGGATGCAATCCCTTTTGCTGGAGAGATTCGCTCACTTCCTGCATTCTCGGCTCGTGACTCACCGCAGGATAAAAATAATCTCGACTGCGAGGCGGTTCCGTCGGATCGATGCCGCGATCGCCATGCACTTGAAATAGTTCTTCCGCCTGAGTGTAGTAAGGTTCAAAATCGCGATATTTTAGCGGCCAAGCTGGAGAAACCCCGTCCTTGTGCTGGTATTCTTCAAAATCTCGTTCGCGCAATCTAAATAACGCCGCTCCGTAGATCTTGGTATTCCCGCCAACAAAGTAGCTCATCCCTGGATGCAATTCTTTGCCATCGCGATCGTACCAAACCTCGTCGTTGTGATAGCGATTGCTTTTGAAAGCAACTTTTGTGTCCCAATTTTCTTTTTCCCTTGGCAAAAAAGAACCTCGCTCTAATACGAGGATCTTTTTGCCCGTGGGAGCTAACTTATAAGCTAAAGTTCCTCCCGCAGCACCAGTACCGATGATGATAATGTCGAAATGTTCCATAGAAGTAGATGCGGCTGACATAGGTTTCTCTTACTGTTCTTGGTAATTCCAAAGCAAACCACCATCTACGACAATAGTAGAGCCAGTGATGTAGCGAGCTTCATCGGATGCCAAAAATGCAACGACAGCAGCAACATCTTCGGGCTGTCCCAATCTGCCGAGGGGAATATTCTTCAGCAATGGTTGTAATTTAGAAGGATCGTTGAGAAGTGCCTTATTAATTGGAGTTTCGATCGCCCCTGGCGCCACATTATTGATCGTGAGACCCAATGCTCCTAGCTCGACCGCAAGATTGCGGGTCATCATTTTTAAAGCACCTTTACTAGCGCAGTAAGCGGTAAAATGAGGGAATGGCAACTCTTCGTGAACGGAACTGATGTTAATGATGCGACCGTCGCGCTTTCCTCTCTCGATCTGATGTTTGACAAAGGATTGCGTGGCAAAGAATACCCCTTTAAAGTTAATATTCATCACCGCTTCAAAATCCTTTTCAGTGACATCCCAGAAGTCGGCGTGCTTTTCAATGCCTGCATTGTTGACCAAAATATCGAGAGTGCCATAATGGGCGATGCTCTCATCGATCAAGCGCTTTACGTCTTCGACCATGCCCAAATCCGCGCCAATACTGTAACCGCGATCGTGATCGCAGAATCCATCTGCCATCATGCATTCACCGCCGACCGCTTTAATAGCGCTCAAAGTCTCTTCCGCACCTTGAGGATTGGAGCGATAGTTAACGACAACCTTAGCGCCCTCTTTTGCCAAACGAATCGCAATCCCTTGTCCGATTCCACCACTGCTACCAGTAACTAGGGCAACTTTTCCTTCAAGACTCATATATTTTCACCGCAGTAAGATTTGCAATTATTGGGAAAGATTCTCGAAGAGCTAAAATATCCTATGAGGCTTAAGGTTTTAGCTAAACGTTTAATCTATTGTGTTTGAGAAGAAACTTGAGAAGGTTAGAAAGCTATAAAAACTTGATTGAAATCAGATGATGCTTTTGGAATAATCTTTAATCATTTCCTCAGCGAATCATCATCTTTATTTGCATGGGTGATGAAAAATTCTATTTTCATTCTTCATGAAATTTAAATATATGATACCCCCAAGGAGGGAGATCTAAATAAAGTCCCCTATTAGCGAGCTCTTCACCATTACGAATATAACTTTCAGAACCGACCAAATCTTTAAATACATACTTCAGTTTGCTCGTTACATCCCAAGGCATGTGAACAAAACATTGGCTTTGATTGCCAGCATAGTTAACAACTACGATCGCCTTTTGCCCTTCTCGATTTTGCCAAGCAAAACCCACGAAGCAATCCCAAGTCCAATTATCCGACCATGCGGGTTTACAGTTCAGTAGATGCCATTCGCCATTACGAAATAGGTCTTGATGCAAAACCTCAAGGATTTGTCCGTAAAATTCTTGTAAATTGGGATTCGTCGGTTGCTCTGGAAATCGACATAAATGGACGGAAATTTTCTTTGTCCAGCCCTGCAACTGCCCTTGATGAAAAAAGCGCATTCCCGAACAGAAGAAGCTTATTAAAGCTGCGGCTCTATGGATGCGTTCGGGAAAAATGCTGGCGGCACGGGGTTCGTCGTGGTTTTCCAAGAAGCGAGTTGATTTTTTCTGATAATTTAAATCCGCCCAGAAATGTTCTTTCACCGACCGGGCGTGGCGATCGCGAAGGCGATCATATAAGCGTTTATCGTAGGTGTAATCAAATCCTTGTTGTTGAAGTTTCCATTCCAAATCCCAGTAAACTTCACCCATAAATGTAAAATCTGGAGATCCTTCCTTAACCCGATCGATCGCCTTTTTCCAAAAGGGTTCGATCGCGACTCCCCATGTCTGTTTGAAAATTTCTGGTAAGACCAGCATTGCCATATCGCAACGCAATCCATCGCACCATTGAGAAATCTTTAATAATTCGTCGATTAAGGCTGATTGCAAAGCAGGATTGCCATAATTGAGTTGGAGCGTATCGACCCAACCGCTGAAATAGGGATCGCGTCCATAGGCAAGGATCGTCTCGCCGCGAGGCAAACTTAGTTTTATGTAGTTTTGCGGCTGTTCGCGAAGATCGTTTTCAGAACCGCCAACATAATATTCTGGATGTTCGCCGACCCAAGCAGAGTCGATCGCCGTATGGTTAGGAACAAAATCCAGCATCAATTTTAGCCCGCGTTGGTGCAAGCGATCGCGAAGACGAAGTAAGGAATCAAGTGCACCCAAATTGCTATTGAGGGTATAGCTTGTAATGGCAAATCCAGAGCCGCAAATATCTTCGTTTTGAAATTCTGGAAAAGTTTCTCTATATTCCTCTAACCATTGAGGATTGGAACGAGATATGTTACGACCAACTTCTCCGATCTGCCAGATACTGAGGAAGTATACCCAGTCAAAGCCTAGATCGGCTAATTCATCCAATTCACGATCGGGAATGTCATCGAGAGATGCTTTATTTCCTGTCTTTTGGGATATTTGATTCAGCCATACACGGGTATTTATTTGATACAGCGAAGGAAAAGCAATATCATTCATAGTTTTTGACAATTTTTATAAGGCGATCGCGAGTCCGCGCCGCGCTCGAAGCACAGCACTGGTTTTCCTATAGTTTGCACATCTGACAACATACGGGACTGATGCATGGGGTAGTACTGTTCGGGCAGAGCTTACAACACAGTTCCGCGCGACTCTTTCTCTTATTAAGTCTCAGATAAAGTTCTGAAGCCAAGAGCATTCCTAGAGGCGGAGCGATACAGTAAACCCAAAAGCCATGCCATGCCTGAGATGGTATCGCCGAACCTAGAGAACGGGCGGGATTCATGCTCATTCCTGAAATGGGAGCCTCAAAGGTAATATAAACTATTACTAATAATCCGCAAAATAATCCCGTAAGTTGAGATATCTTTGGGTTGTTAGATACCTGTAATATCAGGGTCATCATTCCCAAGGAAATACCAAACTCCGCTAAAAAAGCTCCCATTTCTCCCGCAAAGCTGGGGACTGTCGCAATATAGTTTACCGAGGGATTGGCGATCGCCGTACCGAGCAAAACTCCAGCCAGCCAGATCCCTGATATCGCACCAAAAGCCTGAGCCAAGATATAAAAACAGGCATCGAGGGCGCGAATTTTTTTAAGCCGCCAGAAAGTCAAAGTTACCGATGGATTTAGATGCGCTCCCGATCTCATTCCTAAGGGAGAATAGACAATGGCAATCAAGGTTAATGCCATCGCGATCCCGATCGCCAAGCGTCGCAATAGAGGCTCGGCGATCGCCTGATGAATGGGCGATAAAGGAAGCTCAAATAATGCAGTTACTAGGGTAGCGCTGACCATGAATGCGCCCAAGCATAATGCCTCGATTGCGTATTCTACTAGATTCATGATTATGTGCTAAGAAGGTGGTTTTCAAAGGAATAAAGATTAAATCCGAGTTAAACCCAATCGCATCTATATAGCAGTCCTAAATCATTTGTAGATTTTTGGGTTTGTGGAAGCGCTCGCTTTTTGGGGGCACTTCCACAAACCATTTATCCCAATTTCCAAAAGTGTAGCCACACTTTTGGAAATTG
>NZ_LIRE01000452.1 GCF_001402795.1 Pseudanabaena sp. 'Roaring Creek' | reverse complement strand
TATTACCAGAGACAGTGCTATTGGTGAGCGTCACGGCTCCAGTTCCATTGTTATTTATTCCACCACCATTGCCTGATGTATTCCCATTGATAATTCTTAAACTATCAAACGTGGTATTGCCATTACCCGCGATACCAAATACTCCCACCGCATTATTCCCACTCACCGTGACATTGCTTGCTCCAAATGCGCCACTGATGGTCAGATCGCCAGTAGTGACATTAATCGCCAAAGTTGATGCCAAAGTAATCGCTGCTTGAGCGCCATTAAACACAGTCGGGTCAAACCGAATATCATCAGCACCCGCTAAAGCATTGGCATCAAGAATTGCTTGCCTCAATGACCCTGCACCCGCATCATTAATATTCGTAGCCGTAAAGGTAACGAGTCTGGCATCATAACTATTCTGGGCTTCAGAACTAAACACCACACCCGTATTCAGTTTCCCAGTCTGATACTCTAGATTCCAGTTACCACCAAGCTTACTGCTACCCGTGAGGTCAGTCGAAGCCGCCACATCATGCCCCGTATAATTCTTTACTGCCTGAACTAGAGCCGCCCCATTCTCTCCACTAGCTAAATTACAAGCATAGAGCAAAATATTCGCCGCAGGAGATAGAGCCGTCTTCCATGCTTGGAGATCGGTGGCATATTTAGCAATATTCTCAGTACTGACAAAATCTTTGCCTAGCCAGAAATTCCCAACATCGCCTTCAGAGACAATATGCAAGCTATTTGCACCCGTCACACTCGCTAAAGTCTCAGTCACTTTCTGAATGCCATACTGATCAGGATTAATCAAGGTGACACTACTACCGCCATTAGTTCCATCAAGTAAGGTTTGATAATTTTTAACGGTGCTGTCAATGAATACAAAATTCCAACCCTGTTGGATATTAGTCGCATTCAAAGAAGCTTGAGTCGTATTGTAACGATTGGCAAGGACATTGATATTTGTTGCCGTGAGATTACCCGATGCGATCGCCTCTCCTGCTTTGGTCGGTGCAGTAATCCCTGAACCAGTCAGTAATTTTGGCAAATCAATTCCTGCGATCGCTTTGGTACTGCCCAATTCTTGCTGAGTGGCGATCGGTAGATCAAAGCTGAGAACACCACCTTCAGGCGTAATTCTTACATACTTACCATCGGGAACAGCTACGATATTGATTGTGCCGTTAGGTGTAGCGATCGCTCCTGTATTAATGACTATCCCACCAACTAGAGAAATACTTTTCCCTTGAGGAACATTGAGATTGCCTTGATTGAGAATCACGCCTGATGTTTGTCCTTGAGTTAGTGGCGATGTCGGACTAGTAAAGGCGAAAGCATTGGGAGTTCCTGTCAGATTCTTCAGATCACTGACGCTAGTATTCATGCCAAACCAACCATTGCCAACCTGAATTCCATTAGCAGTCGTAGCTGTAAAAGAAGCTGGTACATTCAAACTGGC
>NZ_LIRE01000451.1 GCF_001402795.1 Pseudanabaena sp. 'Roaring Creek' | reverse complement strand
GCTATATTTTAGAATGTTTAATTAGAATATTTAAAAATTTCTATACGAGGCTACAGGCAAGCGTGAACTTTTTAGAACCACAGCAATTAGTACATTCTCTGGGCTTCTGGGGCGGACATTTAGCGATCTGGGCTATCACCTTTGCAGAATCAGGACTATTATTTGGATTTTTCTTACCAGGAGATTCTTTACTATTTGCCTCAGGTTTTTTAGCTTCACAAGGATTGTTGAATATAGTGATGCTAATAGTTGGTTGTTTTATATGCGCCACATTAGGGGATAACGTTGGTTATGCAACGGGTAGCCACTTTGGTTACAGGTTATTCAATAGAGAAGATTCACGGTTTTTTCACAAAAAACATCTATTGAAAGCACAAAGTTTTTATGAAACCCACGGTCGCAAGACCATCATTTTAGCAAGGTTTTTGCCAGTAGTTAGAACCTTTGCTCCCATAGTTGCAGGTATCGGCAAGATGCACTATCCCACATTTATTAAATACAATCTATTGGGGGGATTGCTTTGGACATTTGGTTTAACAATCCTAGGCTTTCTATTGGGAAAAAGTATTCCTAATGCTGATCGCTATGTCTTGCCGATCACCTTAGCGATCGTGGTAATTTCAGTCATTCCTTCACTCTTACATATTTTACCCATTGGGAAATCCAAGGATAAAGCTAAAGAATAGAAACAAAATCAAATATCAAACCCAAACATTTTTGGCGCTTGATATAGCTACAGTCACTTGACTTAGGACAAATCAAACCCCAAGAATTGACTGGCGGTGCTTCGCGCCGCCAGTCAATTCTTGGGGTTTATGTCCTAATACAATTGGCGACAGCTATATCACCAGCTACTGAGTAGGGAAATGAATAACTACTGAATCAAAATATCAGCCAAATATTGCTTTGACATCCAAGGTCAACAAGCTTACCCTTATAAACTAGGTGTATCAGAGGTTAATTCTTCGATGTTTAAGGCTCAAAACTCTCCATTCAACGTTCTAGCTAGTTTGTCATTTTTCGCAACCTTGGTAGTATCACCAAGTCTTACGCACGCAGAAACAAAAATACCTCTGGCAAATAGTAACGACCCTTATAAGGAAATTCGTCTAGAGGCTGAACCCCAACCACTCGCCCAAAATGTCACTTCTGTATCCCAGCTCAGCGATGTTAAGCCAACGGATTGGGCTTTCACTGCCTTGCAATCTCTCGTTGAGCGCTACGGCTGTATTGCAGGATATCCCGATCGCACCTTTCGCGGCAAACAAGCTACCAGCCGTTATGAATTTGCCGCTGGCTTAAATGCCTGTCTTGACAAAATTAATGAAATTATCTCCGCAGGGCTAGCGGATAAAGTTAGCAAAGCTGATTTAGCCACATTGCAAAAGTTGCAAGAAGAATTTGCAGCAGAACTTGCCATTTTGCGCGGTCGTGTTGATGCCCTTGATGCCAAAACTGCCAAGTTAGAGGCGCAGCAATTTTCTACCACTACGAAACTTACAGGAGAAGTGATTTTCTCCGCCACAGCGGGAAGCGGAGGTGCAAATAATGTCAGTTCAAATGTCACCTTAGGGAATCGTACAAGACTAGTTCTCAATACAAGTTTTACAGGAAAAGATCTCCTAAGAACTCGTCTAGAAGCTAGCAATAATCTTGCAGCCGCAAGCAGTACGACTGCCAATAGCCTTGCTGGGGCGCTAGGTACAAACACTGCCCGCATCGGACCTGGACCTGCTACTTCTTTTATCGACAATTCCTTTGCTCTGAGTCTGCTCGATTATAAGTTCCCAATTTTTGATAACAAGGTTACCCTTTACATTGCTCCCATCAGTTTCCCAGACGAATTCTTTACCGTGCTTTCACCAGTCGCCAGTAATGGTCAAGGTTCTATCTCTCGTTTTGGGCGCTTTGATCCCCTCATGCGGATTGCAGGTACATCTTCTCTAGTTGCCTTTGACTGGAAAGTGACAGATCGATTTAAAATCCAAGCAGGTTATGGCTCTTCTAGACCTGCGGATGCTACTCCAGGAGGACAGGGAGGGCTATTTGGCGGTTCGACGATTGCCCTAGTGCAGTTGTTATTTAAGCCTGCGGACAATCTCGACGCTTCTATTACCTATACCAATACTTACCACCAATCTAATACTCTGGGTACAGGCTTAGTGACTACGGCGACAGAGTCGATTAATGCCAGCGGTGTTACCTCGATTAGAGCTAATTCTATTGGCGGTAATTTAGCTTGGAAAGTCACACCTAAAATTACGTTCCACACTTGGGGAACTGTAATTTTTGCAGATGCAGTCAATACCTCAGCATCGACCACCTTCACCAGTTGGATCACAGGTTTAACCTTCAACGATCTATTCAGCGAAGGTAGCGCTGCCAGCATTCTATTTGGACAGCCACTTAATCGTACTTCCGTGAGCGGTTCCGCAGATTTAGGAAAGGTGAATACGACTCCTTATCATCTGGAAATCTTCTACCGCTACCGAGTTAGCCCAAACATTAGTATTACGCCTGGGATCTTTTGGGTGTTTAATCCTGAGGGCGTGAGTACTAATACCACGGCAACGGTAGGAGTTATCCGCACCACATTTACGTTCTAGCAATGAATGAATATGCTAAAGACCTGCTAAGCCTGTCTGATATTTATTAGAATTGATCGAGAAATATATATAAATATAAG
>NZ_LIRE01000450.1 GCF_001402795.1 Pseudanabaena sp. 'Roaring Creek' | reverse complement strand
CCTAGCTGGGTAGGGCAAAGATTTGAACCGCCAAGCCTAGATAAATCGGTTTTTAGCTTGCCCCCATTGCAATCTACCAATCTTATAAAGTACACCCTGGGGGGATTGGGTACGCTCTCTTTTGGTGTGGCGATGGCAGGGGCGCTATTAACAAAACCTCTTTTCTGGGATAGCGATATCAAGATTGAATATGATTCTCAAATATTTGATATCCCTTCTCATAAGTTTGTAAATAACGAGAAATATGCATTTATTTATCTCAACTATTCATGCAGTTGTGAATTAGGTTTTTTAAGAAGCATATGACCTGTGATTATGGCTCTAGGAAGAAATCGGGCGCGGTTGATTTTATTAACATCAATCAAATTGGGGCGCTTTGTTTCCTATTCGGGTTAGAGGGGGACTTATGCCGATTGCTCGATCTTGTGCCAAATGCGATTAAGCAGATCGCGTCTCTTAATCCCGATATCGGCAACGCCGATCAAGTATTCGGTAAAATACTTAAAAAAGTAGCTACCAAAGCCTACCAAATCGCGATTGATGACGATACAAATCAAATATCAGTAGAGCAATTTTGCAGCGTTGATGCACCGCCTGAGCCTTATCCCATTACTTACGAAGATGTTTTTAAATTCATCTCTGAGTTAGTGCCAATCTTGAATTATTTCTTTAAGGTCAATGATGTGCTGTCAGGGGAAAACACATCATTATTAGTAAAAATTGTTGGTGTTTGGTTGCGTTCTAAATGGTTTGAGAATTGCGAGTGTATTCCTAAACCTATACCGCCCGACCAACCACCGCCCGATAATAGCGTAGTTATCCCTGTCGAACCCGATCCTGTTTTATGCCCCCCTGATGCAAACGGCAATCAAAAACAGCGATCGCGAAATTTGCAATTAACCAATATTGACCCAGTAACAGGGAATCGTCGCTATAGCTGTACGAGCTTTTATAACTGTGGCGGCACAAACATATCAAGCAAATATGGGTTTGTTAGATTGCCGCAATTTGGCGTATGGGTCGCCAAAGAATTTAAGTCTGTAAGCCCAGATCGCTTTGATGTTTTTTCCCTCGTTCCTGGAACGCCTTATACATATCTAAGCCATGAATGCTTGCTAGCGAACGATTTCGGTTTATGGTGGCGACAAGGAAATGGTGCATGGACATACTTTAATGGTGATACTTCCATTTTCGATGGCTTACCCTTTGACCCCTGCCCTAATCCTATTCCAGAAAACAAGGATGATTTTTGTGCGCTATTCCCTGACGATCCTATGTGCGTACCGCCCAATGAGGATTATTGCTCACAGATAAATATCCCTGTGGTTGAGTTTGTGAGTTGCGATATACCCGTAAAAAAGCCTACTAGACGGGTATTGCGTAACAGTGGGGTAGATGAATCTATTACTGTTGATGAGTGGACGAGCTGCGGTAATAGAACCCCAAAACAGGTGACTCTATTCAAATGCGATCCTCCAGTTTATGGATGTACCGACCCAAGCGCACCTAACTATAATCCACTGGCTAACATTGACGATGGGAGCTGCGCGGGTACTTGTGAATCCTATCAATCTCAAGTAGAAGCTTTTGCGGTAAATCTTGCACAAAATGGAAAAATTTACGATGGAACGCTTAGACCATACCGACAAAGCGATTTAGGGAGTGCTTTAGCCAATATTTCATCGCTTCCCTTTTATTACTCAGCTACAGGTTGTTATCAACAATTTAGGCAGTATTTTACGGACGCTTGGAACAATTACTTTAATCCTGTGGTTACTGGCTGCACTGACCCAAGCGCGATTAATTACAACCCGCTTGCCACGGTGGACGATGGTAGCTGTATTTTTGACGATTTTGATTGCTCCACCTTACAGGAGCAATACACCACATGGGGAACAAACGATGCCACTTACTACAAGAGCATTGGGGCTGATATGCCTAGCGAATTGCAATCTATGCTAGATAGCTTGGCAACGGGTTCGGACTACACCGATCACCCTAAATGCTCTTCCCAGTTCAACCAGTGGTATACCGACGCTTGGAATGCTGTGGCTGATTCTCCCTAGTGGGCAATGGTGCTAGCTAATTAGCCCCCGATCTCTTTTTTGGGGATTCCTTCTAAGATTTTTAAGTAATACCAAATCACAAAATGGCTACGCCATTTTGTGATTTTAAAACCCTTACTGGGTTTGGTTTTTATAGATAATTCAAATAAAAACTACAGCTTCGACTTCGCTCAGCTAGCTTACACCGAGGGCTGAGCGAAGTCGAAGCCCGTCTACAAGTTATTTAAAACAACTATA
>NZ_LIRE01000449.1 GCF_001402795.1 Pseudanabaena sp. 'Roaring Creek' | reverse complement strand
CAAGATCGTGTTGCCGCGCAGAGCGCGGCAACACGATCTTGGGTTTATGCCCTGATACAGTTGGCGGTAGCTATATAAAATTTCTGGACGATTATTGACGGTTGAACTCAAGTTAACATAGAGCGATGCAGGTAAGATCTGCATCGCTCTATTGAATATAAACCCGCTAGAGAAAGTCCATGAACGATCGTTTAGTTCGCGCCCTCACCGCCGACGGCAGAGTCCGTGTCATTGGCGTGAATATTACCCAATCCCTGAATAATGCCTATCGCCGCCATCATTTATCACCATTAGCCATCGCCGCTCTCGGTCGCGCAATGAGCGCGAGCCTGCTACTTGCCTCAAATATGAAGAAAGAAAGAGCCAGAGTAAATGTTAGAGTCGCTGGTGATGGTGGACTTGGGTTGATCTATGCTGATGCTGGATTCGATGGCACTATACGTGGCTTTGTCGCCAATCCTCAATTTAAATTACCACCTCTAGCTGATGGGCAACAAAATGTCAGTCAAGGGGTAGGGCATACAGGTTTCTTTAAAGTTATGCGCGACGTGGGCTATGGCGAACCCTATAGCAGCACCGTCGAACTAATTGCTGGTGATATTGCCAATGACGTTGCTTGGTACTTAGCTTCTTCGGAGCAAACCTTTTCTAAGCTCATTCTGACGGAAGTCATCAATCCAGAGAATAGTGATGCTCCCGTGCAGGTAGCGGCAGGGTTACTACTACAGATTATGCCTGTGGCAACACTTCGGATTGCGAAAACGACAAATCGTTCCCAAGAAGAATTACTCATTCAACTAGAAGCCAAAAGTAATACTCAAAATTTCATCCATCTATTGCTCCAAGATAAAACGATCGAAGATGTGATGACCGAATTATTTGCTGATATGCATTTAGATATCTTACCGATGAGCAAAGATGTGAGGTTTCACTGTCCCTGCACCCTCGATCGCATGTTAGCGGCGATGAAAATGTTTGGAGAGGAAGACCTGCGATCGATGATTGCTGAAGATCTTGGCGCTGAAGCAACTTGTCATTTCTGTGGGGAGGTTTATCATGCTACTACGGAGCAGCTGAATAAGTTACTGGCAGATTTACTAGTTGAGACAAAAGCTTAACTGCCTAACCGCAAACAAGTCTTCCCAGTCAAATCTTCTTCTCGATTGGGCTTTATGGTAACTTCACTTCTATTCGCTTCTTGATCGATCAGCCTAATTTCTAAAAACTATGACATTTAACGCACAAATCGGCATCATTGGTGGCAGTGGACTCTACAAAATGTCTGCCCTGAGCGATATTCAGGAAATTAACATAGATACCCCCTTTGGCAAAACGTCAGATGCCTTTATCTACGGCAAATTATCTGGAACACCCGTACTATTTCTTGCCAGACATGGGCGATCGCACCATTTACTGCCATCGGAAGTCCCCTATCGCGCTAATATCTATGCGCTTAAAAGTCTGGGCGTGGAATATATCATTTCCGCCTCGGCAGTAGGTTCTTTGCAGGAATACGCCCGCCCCCTTGATATTGTGTTGCCCGATCAATTTATCGATCGCACCACCAGCCGTACCTCCACCTTCTTTGGCGAGGGTATTGTCGCTCACGTTGCCTTTGGCGAACCAATTTGCAAATCATTGCTATCGGTTATTGCCTCGGCGGCGGAAGGGGTTGATTTGGGACGAAACAAAGTCCATAAAGGAGGGATTTATCTCTGCATGGAAGGTCCTGCTTTCTCGACCAAGGCGGAATCCTTGCTCTACCGTAGTTGGGGGGCAAAGGTAATTGGCATGACAAATCTCACCGAAGCAAAACTCGCTCGTGAAGCGGAAATTGCCTATGCCACGATCGCCTTAGTCACCGATTATGATTGTTGGCATGACGATCATGAAAGCGTAACGGTAGATATGATCATCCAAAATTTACATAAGAATGCCGTCAATGCGCAACAGGTAATTCAGAATGCTGTCGCCAAAATTGCCGCCAACCCACCAAAATCTGAAGCTCATACTGCGCTTAAGACTTCGATCTTGACTGATTTGAGCCAGATATCAGGAGTAAGCCGCGATCGCCTCAAAGTAATTTTACAAAAATATCTTTAAACCTCTGGGCTCAGCCTACTCCCTTCCCAAAGCTTAACAGTAAAAGCCTTGCTACGCAAGGCTTTTACTGTTGAGCTTTGAGAAAGGGTTTGCGTAGCAAACCCTTTCTCAAAGCCCGTTTCAAATCATCCTGAACTCACATTAGTAAGGGTTTTCAAGTTAAGAAATGGCGTAGCCATTTCTTACAGCTACAGTCAATTGAATGAGGAC
>NZ_LIRE01000448.1 GCF_001402795.1 Pseudanabaena sp. 'Roaring Creek' | reverse complement strand
GGCTTGGTATTTGGCATGGAAATAGGAATCTATAACTTCGGGCAATAGAGAACAAGCAACAGTTTATCGCAATCACTCACCAACTGCATAATCCCAATTCCCAAAATGGCAACGCCATTTTGGGAATCTCAAAGCCAGAGGGCATACCGCCCGCGTAGCGGGCGGTACACCCTCTGTTTTTTGAAGGAACTATGGCTTCTTGCTTTTGGTTAAAATGCCAAACTTATGCAGCCTCTGGACGATTCCCTCAAGCAGTTGAGCATAACTGTGATTAGTTTTTTGCAAGATTTTTTGCACCGAACCGCTCAAGCGAATACATTCATCATCACTTAGATCCCTTGCCGTAATAATAATGATGGGAATTAGGGGCGTATCATAGCGCAGCCTTAGCAAATGCATAAATTCAAAACCATCAATATTCGGCATCATCAGATCTAGCAAAATTAGTTGTGGTAACTGCTTAGTCATAATTTCTAAAGCCTCATGTCCATCCTGAGCTTCCACCACCAGACAGTTTTCCTTCTCTAACATTCGCTTTAGCATGGCTCTGACATTTAGGTCATCTTCCACTACTAATACTGATAACCGAGTCTTTACTTCAGGGCGATACTTGTCAATGGTGGTAATGAGGCGATCGCGATCGATGGGTTTAAATAGATAATCATTTGCACCAATTTCGTACCTCTCATGGGTCTCATCATTGACTGTCAGTAAAATAATGGGGATTCCCGAGGTTAAAGGCTGCGATTTTAGATCCCTTAGCAACTCCCAACTATGGACAGATGAGGTTTGCATATCGAGAATAATTGCACTAGGAAGGATTTGATGGGCTAACTCCAGTCCATCAGTGATATTTAGAGATGAATAAATCCTAACTCCTAGATAGCTCAGATAGGATTGAGTACATTGGTGTAACATCAAATCATCGGCAACGATCAAAATCGATGGATAAGACTCATCTGAATTGGAAGGATTTGGTACGGAATATTCAGGCGATATGGGGGGAGATAATGGATCCTGAGGGGGCTTTAACGGTGATTGGGTTAACTTTTCACAATCGGTAGGTAGACAGATCGTGAAGGTCGATCCTTTGCCCAACTCGCTCTCTACGTGAATATCGCCACCCATCATTTGGCATAGTCTTCTGCTAATGGCAAGCCCTAAACCCGTACCGCCATATTGTCTTGTCGTCGAACTGTCAGCTTGATTGAAGGGTTGAAATAGGTTTTGTAAATTTTCTGGACTAATGCCGATGCCAGTATCAGTAATTGTGAAATAGAAAATCTCGCCTTGCAGGGAATTGAGACGGTTCACTTTGATTGTAATTTCTCCAGACTTGGTGAATTTACAGGCATTGCTTAAAATATTTAATAGAACTTGACGCAGTCTTGTCATATCAGTGCGAATGGAGCCAAGCTGCCGATCGCATTCGATATGGATTTGATTGCTGTTTTTGCTGAGTAAGGGTTCGATTGTTTTACAGGTTTCCCATACCAGCATCGGCAAATCGAAGTTGTCATAGTAAATTTCCAATTTACCCGCTTCGATTTTTGTCATGTCTAAAATATCATTAATCAAATCCAGCAGGTGCTTGCCAGATCGATAGATCTTTTGCAAATCTTCACCAAAATCATCTAATCCTAATAGAGCCGCGTCTTCCTGCAACATCTCGCTATAGCCAATGATCGCATTCAAAGGAGTGCGTAATTCATGACTCATATTGGCAATAAAGCTGCTTTTCGTCCGATTGGCTTCTAAGGCGCGATCGCGGGCTAGCGATAATTCCTCATTCATCAGCCTCAGGGATTCCTCATCGCGCTTGCGACGCATTAAGGCTCCTAACTGCATCGCGATCGCCCCAATCAATCCCACTAACTGTTGATCGCCATCATTGGGATTGCGGGTGAAAAAAGCGATGATCGCGACCACATTAGTGTCAGCACTGACGGGAATAGCCAGCCCCGACTGTAACCCACATTCTAGAGCAGGATATTTACGCAGAAAATTTAATTCTGTCTCTAGAGAGATATCCCAAATCCATTCGGGACGCTGATATTCCCAAACCCTTCCTGGAAAGCCAATGCCCGAAGGGAACGAAATCCTCTCACTCAGTTGGCGGAATTCTTCCAATCCTTCAAGGCTACTGTACCAAGCAGGACTACATACCAAAATTTGTTTTTCGTCTCCCGATGGTACCCAAGCCTCGCCATAGTCCCATCCTGTGAACTGGCAAATTTTCCGCAGGGCAATTTCTAAAGCCGTTTGAAAATCATTAACCGCACTAATTTCTAACGTTAAGCTCTGCAATAATTGCGATTCTTCCTCGGCTCTCTTTCGTTGCGAAATATCTTGTACGGTTCCTTCAAACCCAATCAAAACTCCATTAAAATCCCTTACTGCGCGAACGTTTTCGGAAATCCAGATTTTCGTACCATCGCGCCGATAAACCTGTGACTCAAAATTAGAAACGGTGTCATGGGTTCGTAAAATATTAATAAATTCTTGACGACGATTGGGATTGACGTAAATTTCGTTGGCGATATTGGTGACGGTATTAATTAGGGATTCTGAAGAGGGATACCCATAAATTTGCGCTAACATGGGATTCGCAATTAAGTAGCGGCCATCAATCGTTGTCTGAAAAATCCCCTCAACCGCATTCTCAAAAATACTCGTATATTTAGCTTCAGCATTTTCTAGATCGTTACGAAGCTGAGATGTTCTCGATTTTAATAGTTTATGAATTTCTGTCGCCTGTTGGACGACCTTCATTAACTCCTCGACCTTGTAGGGCTTAGTAATGTATTGAAAAACCTTTGATTGATTGATTGCTTCGACCAAATCCTTAATATCTGCATGGGCAGTTAAGATAATCCGTAGAGTATCGGGATACAGCTCGGCAACTTGACTTAAAAACTCCGTGCCAGACATCATCGGCATACGCTGATCGGAGACAATCACGGCGATATCTGGCTCGTTTGCTAAAATTTCTAACGCATCAAACCCATTTTTAGCTCGTAGGACTTGATAGCCTCGATGAAAAATGCGCTGAAGTAGATCTAAGTTGTCTGCTTCATCGTCAACAATCAATAATTTGGTTTTTTGTGAGCTATACATGTATGTAGTTACAAGGATTTTTTCGCATTAAGGTAAGCGCCTACAATAATTCTCATTATGGAACCAATTTCAAGATTTATGGCACTTGTGATGTGGCAAACCTGAAAATAGTTTTTGGTAGAAAGTACCCCGACAGCAGATTTTCTGTAAACCAAATTTTGATAATGAAAACTGAATCAATCAAATATTCCTGACAGCAATCTTCCCACGGAAAGGGCGAGGGGTTTGTATCCTTGCTAAAAGCAGAGACTCGACCGTTTATTTCAGTAGACTGGAAAACAATAGAGTTAATTTTTTTATAATTTAAGCAAAAAAATATGATGCAAATTGTAGTGACGGGTGCTACTGGATTTATCGGAGTAAAATTGGTCGAGCGTCTACAGTCCTTGGGCGATCGCATTATTGTCCTCGCTCGCAATTATCAAAAGGCAAGCTTACAATTTCCGCAGGCGGATTTCCCCAACGTGGAAGTAATTGGCTACAACCCCTTGGAGCTTGGGGAATGGACAAGGGTGATATCTGGCAGTGATGCCGTAATTAATCTCGCAGGAGAACCCCTTGCGGGGGTGCGGTGGACAGAAAATCGCAAACAGCAGATCCGCGATAGTCGTATTTTAACGACGAAAAAATTAGTTGAAGCGATCGCGAAATCCGATCAAAAACCACGAGTCCTCATCAGTGGTTCGGCGATCGGTTATTACGGCACTAGCCCTGATAAGTCCTTTGATGAATATAGCTATGCAGGCAATGACTTTCTGGCTAATGTTTGCAAGGATTGGGAAGCTGAAGCGGATGCCGTGACTGGCTTAGGTGTAAGGTTAGTTAAGCTGAGAACGGGAATTGTCTTGGGGCTAGGTGGGGCGATCGCCAAGATGCTACCGATTTTTCAGATTGGTGGTGGGGGTAAAATTGGTAGTGGTAAACAATGGTTTTCTTGGATTCATCGCGATGATCTCGTTAATCTGATCATCTATGCTTTGCAAGATGATCAGATCGTGGGTGCTTTAAATGGGACAGCTCCGCAAGCGGTTACCAATGAAGAATTTACCGTTGCTTTTTCTAAAGCGATTAAACGTCCAGCCTTTTTACCTGTGCCTGCGGCAGCATTGATTTTAGTGTTTGGTGAAGGAGCCACGGTTTTACTAGATGGTCAGCGCGTTGTGCCCCATAAAGCCCAGATTAATAAGTTCGCTTTCCGCTATCCCAATATTGATTCAGCCTTAGGTCAAATTTTTGCTTAATATTTTTACTTAGGGACTTGCGATTTAATGAAGTACCAAATATAAAACCAGAATCGGTGGCGCGGCGGAGCCGCGCCACCGATTCTGGTAAATCTGGATTGGCATCTTATTTTCTCGCAAGTCCCTTATAGCTAATGAGGACAAATCAAACGCCAAGAATTGAGTGGCGGCGCTTCGCGCCGCCACTCAATTCTTGGCGTTTATGTCCTAATACACTTGG
>NZ_LIRE01000447.1 GCF_001402795.1 Pseudanabaena sp. 'Roaring Creek' | reverse complement strand
GCTATAATTCATTGAAATGTTTTCTCACTTCAGTGAATTGGTATTAGTTAGGTCAAATAAAACATTAAAGATGGATGATGCCGCTTCTTATAGCAAGCTCTATTTTGGGTTTTATATGTTAAGTAAAACTGATATACAGCAGTCCTAAATTATTTGTAGATTTTTGGGTTTGTGGAAGCGCCCCCTGAAAGGGGGAGCGCTTCCACAAACCATTTAGGATTGCTATAGAGCTATAGTAATCTTAGATATTTCGATATAGTTGAAAAGAAAAACCTAGAAGAGTCTAACGCTCACACAGTAGTTGGCAGTCTCTCCTAGCTTTAAGTTAGGTATAGCGGCTTAAATGACTTGTGGATTTCTAAGTTTCTGCGAGATTGCAATTTTTTCAGCTTCACAAATTGGTTGCTTCTACTATCGATCAATGGGTAATTCAATTCTGATGGGTGATGTATTTTTTGTTAGAATTAGGTCTAATGAAATGTGACGGTAAACCGTCTAGCAGCAAAGACTAAAATGATAGAAAATTTTTTGTAGAATAAAGATATTATTGGTCGCGGAACATAGATATGAGAGACTCAAACAAAAAATCTCGTTACAAGCAACCTCTGATTTATGCTTCGATGCTTTTGTTGGGTGTGATTTTAGGAGCTTGGGCAGTTGTGTCAGGAGTGAGATCCCCCAATACAACAGTGGTTACTCCCGTAACACAGGTTGCTTCGATATCGCCAGCAATTGCGCAGGACAGTGATAAAAATAAATCGATCCCAGTACCACGAAATTATATTGTGGATGCAGTTAACCGCACTGGTCCCGCCGTTGTCAGAATTAACGCATCTCGCACCGTTGCTAATACCCAACAAATACCCGAAGCATTTTTAGAAGATCCTATGTTTCGCCAGTTCTTTGGTGACCAATTGCAACGCTTACCAAAAGAACGAGTAGAACGTGGCACAGGATCTGGCTTTATCATCAATAAAGAAGGTGACATTATCACTAATGCCCATGTTGTAAGTGGCGCAGATAAAGTTACTGTAGTTCTTAAGGATGGCCGCCAGCTTGAGGGGAAAGTAATTGGTAGCGATGAGCTTACCGATGTAGCTGTAGTTCAAGTTAAGGCAGATAATTTGCCTGTTGTAAGTCTTGGTAGTTCTGTAAGCTTGCAACCTGGAGACTGGGCGATCGCGATCGGCAACCCTCTAGGTTTAGACAATACTGTAACTGCAGGGATAGTCAGTGCGATCGGTCGCAATAGCGGACAAATCGGAGTAGATAAGCGTGTTAGTTTTATCCAAACGGATGCCGCGATTAATCCTGGTAATTCGGGCGGACCATTGCTTAACCAGAATGGCGAAGTTATTGGTGTAAATACAGCAATTATCCAAGGTGCACAGGGATTGGGCTTTGCAATTCCAATTGAAACTGCTCAACGCATTTCCAAGCAACTGATCCAAAGTGGTAAAGTGACCCGAGCTTATCTTGGCATTCAAATGGTTACGGTTGATGCAAATGTAAAGAGTCAAGTGAACCAAGACACTGATTTTGGTGTCAAAATTTCGGAAGATAAAGGTGTTCTGATTACTAGAGTCGTTGATAACTCTCCAGCAGCATTGGCAGGAGCCAAGCGAGGTGATGTAATTGTTAAGTTTGACGACAAGGATATCTTAACGGCTGAACAAGTTACCCAACTAGTAGAGGATCGGGCTGTAGGTGACAAAATTCGGATGGAAGTTAAGCGAAACGGTCAGGTAGTAGCGTTAAATGTTGAAGCCGCTCAATTCCCCCAAAAGTTTCCTAACTAGTAGGTAAAAGACTTATGGCAATGGCTGCACATACACCACAAGTCTTTGGCTTGGGTTTCCATTATGCCTAGTTCTTAGCCATAGCAACCTAAGAGCTACTCCCTTCCCACCCAAAGATTAGCAGTGCGGTGCGAAGCACCGCACTGCTAATCTTTGGGTGGGAAGGGAGTAGCTTGTGCGCCGCCAGTCTTGTTAGGACAAAATTAAACCCCCCAAAAGAGGTTTGCCGCGCTCCGCGCGGCAAACCTCTTTTGGGGGTTTATAGCAATTCACAAAAGTGTTGTAACGCTTTCGTGAATTGCTATAAAAGGAATGTGAGACGAGATCCTTCACTTTATCTAGATCACTCATACTCCCTTCTCGCTATAAAATTAGACATTAAAAACCAAGAATTAGCGTTGCGGCGCGAAGCGCCGCAACGCTAATTCTTCACTGGGAAGGGAGTATGAGTAAATTTTTTGGTTGGCTTGTCACTCTGCTGCTGCTATCTTTTGCAGGATTTGGACTGACACAGTGGTTCAATTTACCCTTTGGTAATTTTGTGGATTGGGTAATTGCGGCAAGTATTTTTGTCTGGTTGATTATTATTGTTACCGTACCTTGGAATATTTACTTCCAGTCTAGATCGGTACTCGATCGCGCAAAAATTTCTAAGGAAAGAGGGGTTAATGTCGATGAGAATCAATTACCCTATGTCCGATCGCTAGCGCAAAGATCCTTGGGGATAGCCTTGGGATTGCATTTCATTTCGGCGATCGTCCTCTATGGATTAGCTGCCACTGGGGTGGGCACGATCGGTTATATTGGGGCGATCGCCGCAATTCTATTAACAATATTAAGACCTGCTATTAGCGCCTATGAATACATATCACAAAGGTTGCGGGCAATTTTGCAACAAATTGACTATCCGCAAGAAGATATAATGGAGTTACGCCAGCGTTTTGCTACTTTAGAAGAACTGGTGCGCCAAATTAATACACAACTGAATACGGACAATCCCTATTCATGGGTGTCCAAATACGAACAGTTTGCCGATGAGACCCGTAAAGATTTATCGAAACTAGTCGCTAACATAGAGGATCTGCGTGCCACCAACAATAGCGACCACGAGCGGCTAGTTCGCGAGTCCCGACAAGCGATCGCGCAATTAAGCACTGACAGTCAATTTTTAGAGCATGTTAGAGAAATTATTCGTTTTTTTAAGAGTGCATAATTTTAATAAACCTAATACATAAACCTAATATAGCTATAGCCAAATAAGTTAAGACATAAAACCCAGAAGAGTGTTGCGGCGCTTCGCGCCGCAACACTCTTCTGGGTTTTGTTTTTGTCCTAACATAACTGGCTACTGCTATAC
>NZ_LIRE01000446.1 GCF_001402795.1 Pseudanabaena sp. 'Roaring Creek' | reverse complement strand
AGCGCTGTTCCTCTCTTCTGGGTAATACGATTGACGGCAGATGACAACCGCAACACAGGATTAATACCAAATGACAAAATGGCTACGCCATTTTGTCATTTTAAAACCCTTACTGGGTTTAGTTTTCAATTCCCAAAAGTGTAGCCACACTTTTGGGAATTGGTATAATAGGGTTTCTATAGGGCAATACTTAATGATAATTTATCGAAAAATTGGGATTTAAAACCCATATTTTCGATAAAATTCAATTTAATCTATAGATTAATCTATGGAAATAGACTGGGGACCTTCATTTTTGCTGTCAGGAGAAGACACCGTAGCTGTTGCTCCTTGCTTTTCTAGCCAACCCTTTAAAGGATCTTGTTGGAGATCGAGCTTGAGAAAGCCCGAAACGAGTCCACCAAAAAAAGCAACGGGTTGTCCTAGTAACTCATTGAGAATCGGTTTTAGCTCGTCCATAAATGCAGGTATATATTTGGGGTGATGTTTGCAGATTGCTTAATGAGGATTGCTCATTAAAGTTTTGTTTGATTATCTGTTTGATTCACAGAAACATGAGAACGTGAGGTCTAAAAATCCTAAGTTTTAGGTCACGCTTAAAGCAATTGTAGCCCTAAAATCTGGAAAGTAGATGGTTAAACTACGCATTACTACGCATTTTCTAGCAAGTAATTCCTATAATTTATGATCAAATCTGGCAATTTATCGCCATATCATAGTTAAATCGATCAATGCACTCTTACAAATTTCCTAAGAGTGGCTAATCTAGAGAATATTTTCGATGACCACGCTAAACCGATCTACTCTTCGTCGCCTCAAAAAACTCAAGCAGTCATCTGCGGTTTGGGAAGGCGATCGCCGTTCCTTGCCCGCTAAAATCCGCCAACCGCAAGACTCTTCCAACATTATCCCCCTTCATGCCCATAGCGAAGAGTCTAAACCCCATTGTATTTTGTGGGTAGATGGTTCGCAGGGAATGGTGCGTTCTATGGATGTAGTTGATTCAGGCGTGGGGCAAGAAGCTTTTGTCCGTGCGTTGTTGCAGGCAATCGAGCATCCTCAAAGTCCAGCCCAGCCATCGCTGCCCCAAAAAATCCTCGTATGCGATCGCGAACTCCAGTTTTATTTGCGTGGTGTTCTGCAGGATTTAGATATTTCCGTCGAATATGTGGAACGCCTCCCCCTAATTGATGAAATTTTTTCCCATATTTTGGAAAGTTTCTCTGACAATCCGCCCATTGTCCCAGAGAGGTTTTCGTCAGCTTTACATAGTCAATCCGAGCAAATCTGGCGCAATGCCCCTTGGAATACTCTGTGGGATCATCAGGTGATTTCCCTTGAGATCGATCGCTGGGATATCGATACCCTATATGCGATCGTGATGGGCAAGATGGGCTTAGAGCAGGGTGTCATTTTTTATCGGTCTGAAGAGTCTTTAGTCAAGTTTCGCCATCGGATTGTTTCGGGCAGCTCTGAAGATGAAATCGAAGAGACTTTTTTACACCAAGATTGTTTGTTTAATCTCTTTGAAACACCAGATTTAGAAATGGAAGGCGATCTCCCCCCCTTTCCATTCCGTGGCAAAATGCGCTCTCTTCCCACGGCAACTACGCCAATGAAGCCGATCTATGGAGCGTTGCATCCCCTTGAAGGCGGCAGACCCTATCTTTATGACGAAGAAGCGATCGCTTTGACGGTGGCTCTTGAGGCTTTGAATAAATTTTGGGAACAGTACCATAAGCGCTTAAGTACGAGTTTTAGTAATCTTTCGGGAACCTATACCATTTATGCCCCAAACCCCGATAGTGATGCGGAAGAACCGATTAATGTCGTTGTCAAGACTATGCCCGATCTGGCTAATGAATTACATCAATTAGTCGTAGAAGAAGATGATGATGACGATGATGATTCTCCATTGATCAATGAGGATCTTTGGCCAGAAAATGCCCTAATCCATATGATGACCATTCCTTGGGAACAGGTGGAGTTCTTACGCAAAGCCTCTATTCATCATCAGCTCTCGGAAAGCATTTCCCCGATTTTAGGCAGCAAAAAGGGGGAAGGCTTGCCAGGACTAATGATCCAAACTTCGCGCCCCAAAGCATTGGAACTAATCGAGCAGATCGATGAGTTCAATGGCATTCATTCTCTATGCTTCAACCCAGCTGAGGATATTTTCGGCAATATTTGTCAGTTGGGCTTGATGGTGATGGGTAATGACGACCTCCATCTATTTGGAGAATTTGATAAGGCAACTCTCAGTGGCGAACATCATAAGCGCTGGAAGCAACGGACCAAAAATACCAAGGGTAATGTATGCGTGATCGTGGCGATGGGCATTACTGGAGCGTCACGCGGTAATCCCGCACCGCATCATATTCTGGGCTATTACGAAATTAAACTAATTGATGATAAAGAATTAGGGTTAGGTAAGTTACGGGCTGAACCCGCCTTTGATTTTGATTTCTAATTTTTAAGTAGCTAAGCATAATTAAAACCCTAAAACCTGCGGCGCAAGCTGCGCGTACGCCGCAGGTTTTAGGGTTTTATATTTAATTAAGCCCACTTACTTATGTCTCAACTATCTCAACTATATGTCTCAACAAATTGTTTACCGTATCCTCGATGCTAACCTCGATCGCGCCCGCGAGGCTCTCCGTACGATCGAAGAATGGTGTCGCTTTGGCTTAGAAAATGTCGATCTGTGCGATCGCTGCAAACAAATGCGTCAAGAATTAGCCCTATGGCATCGTGAAGATTTTCGTCTTGCCCGCAATACTCCTAACGATCCAGCCACGGGATTGAGCCATGCCAACGAAATTAGCCGCACTGATATCCAAGCTTTGCTTAGAGCCAACATGGGACGATTGCAAGAAGCACTAAGGGTTCTAGAGGAATACGGTAAAGTTATTGATCCAAACTTGGGCGCTGCCATGAAACAGCTGCGCTATCAGGTTTATACCCTCGAAAGCAATTTGCTCGAGCATGAAATAGCTAATGTCGGACAAATTCGCCGTCAAAAGTTGCAGGCTGCCAGTTTATACCTAGTCACGATGCCCGTTGATAACATTGTCTCGGTTGTTGAGTCAGCGTTACAAGGAGGGGTGCAGATCGTGCAATACCGTCAAAAAGAAGGCGAAGATAATGTTCGCTATCACATCGCCCAACAACTTTGTGAAGTCTGTCATAAATACGATGCTTTGTTTTTCGTGAACGATCGCGTCGATATTGCGATCGCCGTCGGAGCCGATGGCATTCATGTGGGACAAACCGATCTACCAGTTGCTACCGTACGCCAAATCTTAAACGCCCATGGCGGCGATGCCTCGCAATATATTATCGGACAATCCACCACCAATCCACAGGAATTAGCGATCGCGCTTAGCAATCGCGTGGATTATGTCGGTGTTGGACCAGTCCATGCCACGCCTACTAAGCCCACTAAGGCAGCCGCAGGTTATGATTACGTTAATTACGCGACGCAAAATATCGAGATTCCTTGGTTTGCGATCGGTGGCATTGACGAACGCAATTTAGAAGAAGCGATCGCCGTAGGAGCAAAACGGGTGGCAGTCGTACGCGCGCTCATGCAAGCCGAGCATCCCGATCGCGTGGCAAAACAAATGCGATCGTTACTCAGTCAATAAGTAATATCAAAGCTCAAAATGGCGTAGCCATTTTGAGCTTTGATATTACTTATTGGGTTTTGTTTTTAATTCACAAAAGTGTCGTCACACTTTCGTGAATTGGTATAACTCTACTTTCTCAAACAAACTTTAGCCAAAGATTAAGACCAAATGATCGCTCCAAAGGATATTCCCCAAATCTTAATCGGAATTCGTTTCGCCATTGCCCCTCTACTTCTTTTGGATGCCTCAGATCATCAAACTACCTGGGGATTTGTTGTGGGTTATGTAATTGCCATTCTCTCAGATATTTTTGATGGCATCATTGCCCGACGACTGGGCGTTAGTACCCCCAAGCTGAGACAGTTAGACAGTTGGGCAGATATCTGCCTGTTTGTAAGCGTTGCCATTAGTACTTGGTTGGTATATCCCCAAATTATTGTCGATTTTCGAGTTCCCTTATTATTGGCGATCGCGGCTCAGTTCACCCTGTTTACAATTAATCTCATCAAGTTTGGGAAACTCCCTAGTTTTCACACCTATACAGCTAAAATATGGGGATTAACGCTACTAATTGCCACAGTTTGTCTATTTGGCTTTGTCTACGCCTCAACTCTGTGGTTAGCGATCGCTTTCTGTTTGATTAATAGTATTGAAGAAATTGTGATGACTCTTCTCTTACCTTCGTGGCACTGTGATGTTTTGAGCATCTTTCATGCCTTAGACTTACGCAAAAGGTTAATAA
>NZ_LIRE01000445.1 GCF_001402795.1 Pseudanabaena sp. 'Roaring Creek' | reverse complement strand
TACGGAAGTTTTGTTTAATTGCAAGCAGAAATAATTTTGATAATTCTAAATAGGTAAGGGAAAACTAAGTAAGTGGGCTCAATTAAATATAAAATCCTAAAACCTGTGGCGCACGCTGCGCGTGCGCCACAGGTTTTAGATCTGGATTTTAATTATGCTGAGGTACTTATCACCTCTATCCTTTCCATAAACTCTAGATAATCTAGATACGGCTAACGCCAAATATATCCATACATAATACCCAGTAAAGAAATGGCTACGCCATTTCTTTATACCAGATCACAAAATGGCTACGCCATTTTGTGATTTTAAAACCCTTACTGGGTTTGGTTTTCAATTCCCAAAAGTGTAGCTACACTTTTGGGAATTGGTATTATACCAAAACACAAAATGGCTACGCCATTTTGTGATTTTAAAACCCTTACTGGGTTTGGTTTTCAATTCCCAAAAGTGTAGCCACACTTTTGGGAATTGGTATTACTGGGTATACAACCCAAAAAGAGAGATGCGGCACGCAGTGCCGCATCTCTCTTTTTGGGTTTGTCATAGGTATGACTATCAGCCGCTATAAATGCGATCGCAAGATCTACATACGACCACGCAGCATTTGTGCCATTTCGTTGGGTTTTGGAGAATTCTCCACGGCAGTTTCCTCCGTAATCCGACCATCTTCATACAGTTTATAAAGGGATTGGTTCATATTCACCATTCCTTCGTAGGTACATTTAGGAATGATCGCCTCAATCTCATCTACCTCACCACGCTTGATATAGTCGCGCACGGCATCGGTATTGATCATGATTTCATGAACCGCCGCTCGCTTCCCATCCGTAGTCCGAACCAATGACTGGGCAATAACTCCCACCAATGACTCTGCAACCTGAATTCGCATTGGGCTCTGTTGCTCTGGTTCGTAGAGATTCAGAATCCGTTCGATGGTTTTTACAGCACTATTCGTGTGCAGGGTTCCAAATACTAAGTGACCTGTTTGAGCGGCTTTAAGAGCTGTATTTACAGTTTCTTTATCGCGCATTTCCCCAATCAGAATGATATCAGGATCTTCACGTAAAGCTGCCTTTAGTGCATTATCAAACTTGAGAGTATGGATACCTACCTCCCTCTGCTTGATCAGTGCTTTTTTACTTTGATGTACAAATTCGATCGGATCTTCGATAGAAATTAAATGCTTCTGCATTTCGGTGTTGATGAAGTCCACCATCGCCGCCAAAGTAGTAGATTTACCCGACCCCGTTGGTCCCGTTACAAGGATTAAACCTTTGTGCGTATAGCAAAGTTCACGGAATACTTCTGGTAAGCCAAGCTGATCGATTGACAAAATCTTTAAGGGAATTAATCGCAATACCATCGCTGGCCCCCGCAACGAATCAAAAATATTGATCCGACAGCGAGCAAATTCGTACTGGGTTGCACCATCAAACTCTAAAGTATCTCGAAATTGCTGGATTTGCTTATCATCCATAATTTCTGTCAACCAAGTGTCAAACGTCTGTTTGTCTGGCATCGGATATTGCTCCTGAGTCACCATCAAGCCCCGACTCCGAAATCGCACTGGTTCGTTAACTCCAGCATGAATATCCGAACATCCTTGCTCGTGCGCATCTTTGACAATTTGCGCTAGGGTTGGCTGTCCCGAGCTGCGCTGCAAAATCGACGGAACACCAAGCCCTGGCAAATTTGGCGGTGGACCTGGACGAATTGGGGGACGTGGGTTAGGAGGAGGTGGCACGCTCGTCACTTGCGTATCTGTCGGAATCGCCATCTGTGCTTGACGGGCTGCTGCCGCTGCTCGTGCCTGTTGAGCGGCTTGAGCCTGCTGTAGTTGCGCAGGAGTGAGCGCTGCGCGAGCTTGTTGTGCAGCCTGTGCCTGAGGATTGGGAGGTGCTTGGGGGTTGTTTGGAGGAGCGACACGCTGCTGGGCGGGGGCGGCAGGGTTAGTACGTGGCTGTGGCACGCCGCCGCCAGAAGAAGGGGGCGGTACGGGAGGCATCCCAGATTGCGTCATAGTTGAACCTCGTTCTTAGTCAGTTTCTGCTATTTGACCTAGAAATAACCAATCCTGTTACTTAATAGGCTAAAAATATATTAGCCCTTGTAAATACTATCCTCAAATAATTAATGAATATTCTCAGTGCACTTCGCTCTAAACCGAGTGCAGATAATCCTAAAGCTTCTAAGCAATCTCCCCCCAAGCAAACTAAAGGCATTGAAATTAAGTCTCAACGTGAGTTGGACTATATGCGCGAATCATCTCGGATTGTGGCGACTGTCCTCAAGGAAATTTCGGAAATTATTGCCCCTGGCATGACCACGATGGATCTCGATGCCCATGCTGAGAAGCGCATTCGCGAAATGGGTGCAGTTCCTAGCTTTAAAGGATATAGCGGCTTTCCTGCTAGCATTTGTTCCAGCATTAATAATGAGGTCGTCCACGGCATACCCAGTGCGAAAAAAGTAATTAAGCTGGGCGATCTTGTCAAAATTGATACTGGTGCTTTTAAGAATGGCTTTCATGGTGACTCTTGTATCACCCTAGCAGTTGGAAATGTCAGCGAGAAGGCTGCTAAGTTGATGAGAGTTGCGGAAGAGGCTCTGTATAAGGGGATCGAGCAGGTGAAGCCTGGCAATTGTATGCTCGATTTAGCGGGAGCAATTGAAGATCATGTGAAGGCTAATGGGTTTGCGATCGTTGAAGATTTTACGGGGCATGGTGTCGGTCGAAATCTGCATGAAGAACCTTCAGTATTCAATTTCCGCACGCACCAGTTGCCTAATGTGCGATTTCGTCCTGGAATGACTTTGGCGATCGAACCAATTTTGAATGCTGGCTCTAAGCGAGTGCGGATTTTGGCGGATAAGTGGACGGCGGTGACAGTTGATAACCAACTTTCGGCGCAGTTTGAACATACAGTTTTAGTAACCGAGACTGGTTATGAAATTTTCACCGATCGCACTAAAGTCTAAAACCTAATCGCGGCTGATCGCGTCCAATTGAGGTTGAAAACCATCAAAAAGCTTTGCGATGCGGAGCTTTTTGATCGAAAACTATGGGAATCTATGCAAAATATCTTTCTAGCTGGCTCTAGTCGTGGTGTTGGTCGAGAAATTGCCAAACTACTGCTAGAAAATGAGCCCCCACTGGTACGTTTAGTCGCACTGCTCCGCAACCCAACCTATGCCGTGGAGTTGGAGGCTTTGGGAGCAAAGGTGATGTTGGGCGATGCCTTAGACTATCCGACCCTCGAAGCAGCCATGTCGAATTGTGGCGCGATCGATGCGGTCATTACGACTATGGGTGGATTGCCCAGCGATCGCGGCGAACGTGCCGACTGTGAAGGTAATAAAAATTTGATCGACCTTGCGGTCAAACGGGGAGTCAAAAAGTTTATTTTGGTTTCATCGATCGGCAGTGGCAATAGTGTGGTGGCGATCGCGCCACAGGTTTTGCAAGCGTTAGGGGCAATTCTCAAGGAAAAAGAAAAGGCAGAGCAACATTTAGTTAACAGTGGATTAACCTATACGATTATTCGTCCTGGGGGGCTGAAATCAGAAGCGGCAACGGGAACTGCGGTACTTACAGAAGATCCGACAATTTCGGGTATTATTCATCGTACCGATGTCGCCCGCCTAGTTTGTGATTGCTTGAATTCTGACAGGGCAAATAATAAAGTTTTTTCGGCGATCGATCGCCATATGCTCTTTAAGCCAGTACAGTTTGAAATATTCGATTTGTAATTCCAATCTGTATAGCAATAGTCAGTAATGTTAGGACAAAAATCAAACCCAATAGAGAATTGCGGCGCTTCGCGCCGCAATTCTCTATTGGGTTTGATGTCCTGACTTAAGTGAATACAGCTATAATTCCAATCTGTAATTCCAATCTGTGATGAGGTTATGCAGGAATATATTGTTAAAGCTGGGGATACTCTATCGGCGATCGCCAAACGCTTTTTAGGTGTCAATGGTGATTGGCGAGAGATTGCTCGTATCAACAACATTACCAATCCTGCAAGTTTGCAAATAGGGCAGCGATTGATGATCCCCACCGATCCAAGCCCTCCAATTACCCAAAGTCCTGAAGTTGCCATGGTCAGGAATACCCTACAGGCAGTCTATCCACCCAATAAAATTGCCATTTCCTTTACGACCGTTGGCAGTGATGTAATTGCCAAATTGCTAAATACGGGACAACAAGAAGTTTTTGCTAAAACAAAAGATTTGGGGCTTTACCGCTTAGGAATTTTTAAACTGCGCGACTTCATTACCTACGGCTCTGGTTTACTCCAACAAGTGCAGATGAGCCCATCGGAAATTAATGTCATGTTGGTCACTGCCGCTAATGAGGGCAGTCTTGATGCGATTAATACTTGGGACAATCAATACTTGAGCTTTGGCATATTTCAATGGACATTGGGATCAGCAGGGCAACAGGGAGAACTACCTGCTTTTTTAAGCAATTTAAAAAGGCGCTATCCTTCCGAATTTCAATATTACTTTGGGCAGTTTGGCGTTGATACTAGCTCTTTAGACGGTAATACAGGTTGGCTCTCGCTCAATGGGACGCGTTTGGTAACTGAATCCGACAAAAATTTGATGCGACAACCAATCTGGGCTTTACGATTTGCGATCGCGGGTATGGATGCTCTTGTGCAATCAGTGCAGGTAGTCCACGCTATTTCCAGACTCGATCGCTTTTATTTTACGCCTACCCAAACCTTGCAGGGATTTTCGCTATCTCAACTTTTAAGCTCGGAGTTTGGGGTTGCCCTTCTCCTCGATCATCATGTCAATCGCCCCAGCCATGTCATTCCCTGTGTTGCTGATGCGCTTTCGCGATCGGGGCTAACGCCCACTCAAGTGGCTCAAGGCTCAGCCGATAACGAAGCACTCATCATTCAGAATTATTTAACCCTACGCGAAACCTTTGGCGGTGCAAATGCCATGACCAAATCTCGTGAAAGGGCAGAACTAATCAGAAAAGAGATTGCTACGGGTAATTTGTCCCCCCAAAGGTTTTCCTTTCGCTCAAACCGCCAAGCAAGATCCTCCGCTTAGCTTTTTGCAGTTTGATGAAGTGCCTTGCCATTCTTTTCTGAGATTTCACGTACTAGTAAATTATAGCTGCCGCCAACTTTAGCTAGCGACAACTTGAAATCTCAAAAACACACAAATATCTCAAGGTCTTAGCTCAAACTGACTGGGTAATCTGCGCTCAGGAATAGAAAATTGTCCTGCGGTCTGGGGCAATATTTGCCCTCCCACAGCCTTAGGATACTTTGAGTCAAGTAAGCGTGAATCTCGGTCTTCCCATCGGCTCCGAATAGGGCTTAGCTCTACTGGTGTGGATACTAGTGACAAACTACTCGCGTTATTTGCCAGAGGGCGATCAAAATTAGACTCGTAAGCACGACTACTGATATAAACCTTTTGTCGCAACGCCGCAATTCTTAAAGCTATCCGCTCGTCAGCATCAGCGGAAACCATTAAAGGATCGCGCATTGAGTTATAAACACGATCTACTCTTGCATATAGGCGTTTGCGATCGCTAACATTCGCCTTAGCGACATAAGCGGGTCTTCTTAAATCACCGATCTCTTGCTTTATCTGTGCCTTCACCGTGGCGATCGCTTCTTCTTCATCAAGCAAGAATGAAGTTTTGGCATCACTTGAACTTTGGGGCGAGGATTTCGTTGAGTCACTTGGCTTAGATACGGGACTCGCCTTCGGCAGTTTTATACCCGCAGGCGAAGGATTGACCCCCTCTAATGCCTGCTTACCAAATTTGTATGATGCTAGTCCAGCCAATGTACCTACGACTATCATGGCAAATAGCAGTAGTAGACTGTAACTTAGTCTAAATTTCTTAGGAGACTTTTTTTTCTTGCGTAAGCGTTTTTCGGGTTGAGGAGTTGCCATCACAAACTTTTTTAGCTAATAATTGCTATCAGGCAACCTGCAAGGTGCTTCCTTGATAGCATATAATACTTACGGCTATAATCACAATATACCCAAGGTTGGCTGACTGGTAAAGCAAACGACTCATAATCGTTGATATGTCGGTTCGATTCCGACACCTTGGATAAGGCACACAAGCCACTACAACTAAATTACACCGTGTAAACACTTACACGGTTAGATACTTTTGGATACATTTAGGCTAGTTATATTAGGCTAGTTATAAAAACAAAGACTAGTCATAGCCCCAAAATGAAAGATCTACCCGATAATATTTTGTTGCTGATGGCTAGGCAATGCCATTTAAACAAAAGTAATTTTCTTGATCTTATAGATTGTCATTTATGCAGGGGAGATTATGAGACAAAATTGGGAAAAATGGTGATATTAGTTGAGATTGATGCTTTTCTGTATGATAGGTAACTGCCCTATCATCGCCTAATCGCCTCTAGTATGGACAATTTTCAGGAAACCAGCAACTTTATCTGGCAAATTGCGGATGAAATCTTGCGGGATGATTTTAAACGGGGTAAGTATCCTGATGTGATTTTGCCATTTACGGTGTTGCGGCGCTTAGATTGTGTATTGGCTCCAACGAAAGAGCTTGTATTGCAACGATATGAGACTTTGACGGCTAAGGGTTTACAAAATCTTGATGGTCAGCTTAGAAAAGCGGCGGGTAAGTCGTTTTATAACATCTCGAAATATGACTTTTCTAGGGAATCAAAGGAAACTGAGAAAGATCCTAATAAGATTAGTCAGCCCTTGCTAGATGATGCTAAAAATATTGGCAAAAATATAGTCGTTTTAAATAACTTGTAGACGGGCTTCGACTTCGCTCAGCCCTCGGTGTAAG
>NZ_LIRE01000730.1 GCF_001402795.1 Pseudanabaena sp. 'Roaring Creek' | reverse complement strand
GCGCCGCCAGTCAATTCTTGGGGTTTATGTCCTAGTATATTTGGCGATAGCTATAAAAGCCTTGCGTAGCAGGGCTTTTATTTTTGGGCTTTTAAAATTTACCAGCTTAACCCGAACTGACGTTATACCAATTCACAAAAGTGTTGTCACACTTTTGTGAATTGAAAACTAAACCTAGTAAGGGTTTGAGAAACAAAAAATGGCGTAGCCATTTTTTGTTTTGGTATTACTTAGCAAAGTTTTCCCAAACTAAGAATGGCGGCGCGTAGCGCCGCCATTCTTGGCTTTTTTTTTAAGCCTTAACAAGTTGTTTTTCAATCAACCCGACCAAACTATTTGTCCAATGATTTGCTAAGTCGAAGGTTTCTGCCTCGACCATTACACGCATCAGTGGTTCTGTGCCAGAAGCGCGAACTAAAATCCTGCCCCGATCGCCTAAATCTTGCTCGGCTAAGGCGATCGCTTGGACTAGGGCATCACAGGATTGCCAATTGCGGCGCTGGTCGCGATCTTCCACGCGCACATTTTTGAGTAATTGGGGAAAAGGATGAAAACTGCGATCCATTAGTTCGTCGAGGGGAGCTTTTTGTTTCGCAAGAGCAGCGAGATGTAGTGCTGCTAGCAAACCATCACCACTAACTGCATAGTGACGGCATAGCACATGTCCCGACTGCTCTCCGCCCAGCATGGCTCCCGATCGCACCATTTCCGCATGGACATACTGATCCCCAACGGCTGTCCGTACTAAGTTACCACCTAGTTTTTGCCAAGCTCTTTCAAAGCCCAGATTTGCCATTACCGTGGTCACGATCGCGCTGTTGGGCAGTTGATTTTTTTCCATCAACTCCTGTCCCCATAGGTACAGGATATAGTCGCCATCGACGATCCGACCATGACGGTCAACAGCCAAAACGCGATCGGCATCGCCATCAAAGGCAAAGCCCATATCCGCATGATGTTCTTTCACGGCTGCGCGTAAGGGTTCGAGATGGGTAGAACCGCAATTCACATTAATCCGATCGCCATCGGGATCTTGGTGCAAACAAATCACCTCCGCTCCCAGATTCCGAAATACTTGCATCGATACAAGGGTTGCCGAACCATAGGCAAGATCGAGCACCACCTTCAAACCACTTAAATCTGTAGCGATCGAGGTTTGTAAAGACTCTTGGTAGCGATCGATTAAATGGGATTTTTCCTGATATTGACCCCAATCCTGAGAGGGCTGAGACAGATTGGCATGGTCTCGCGATTCTAAAACTGCCTCGATCGCCTTCTGAGTTTCGCTACAAAGTTTTGTCCCATTTGCCCCAAAGAACTTAATGCCATTATCCTCTGGTGGATTGTGGCTAGCTGAGATCATGACACCACCAAAAATTTCAGGAGAATGCGCAGTTAGGTAAGCTACTGCAGGGGTAGGGCATAGCCCAATATGCCAAACATCCCAACCTGCGGCGGTTAATCCTGCGGAAATCGCCGTCGATAGCATATCTCCTGAAGTTCGGGAGTCCTGCCCTATTGCGATCGCACGGGCTTGATCCGCGAGATCTGCGCAATCTTGTTCGACCCGTTCCTTTAAAATTTTGCCTGCACTAATACCGACTTCAAGAGCCAATGTCGCTGTGAGAAAATCACCGACATGACCGCGAATGCCATCCGTACCAAACAATTTCATAAACTCTACTCCACTCACACCTTATACCAAAGTACAAAAAGGCTACGCTATTTTGTGCTTTATTCTTATACCAATGGGCGCAATTAAATATAAAATCCTAAATCCTGCGGCGCAGACTTTACATCTGGATTTAAATTATGCTCAGCTACTTACAAAAATAAAATCAAAAATAAAATCAAAAATAAAATCAAAAATAAAATATAGCTATAGCCAAATAAGTTAAGACATAAAACCCAGAAGAGTATTGCGGCGCGAAGCGCCGCAATACTCTTCTGGGTTTTGTTTTTGTCCTAACATAACTGGCTACTGCTATAACAGCAATTAGATTCGCAAGCCCGCAATATTTCGGTATGGCTTATTGCTACACTAACTAAGTAAGTCTCCATGATTTCTCCATCCATGTCCTGTCCAGTTCCTAAAGATCAACAACCACTCAATGAATATGTCGAGCTTAAGGAAGCTTTCTTTTATCGTTGGGCAAAATTGGAGCGATCGCAATATTTACGTATGTTATTGCTGATCTGGTTGGGGTTTGCGATTATTTTTTCGCCCGTCGCGATGAGCATTCAATCCCCAAATCGGCATCTATGGCAGTTTATTTGTGTTGCGAATATTGGCGGGTCGGTGGGTCTAATTTTGCCAGTGCTGCTGCTGCTATCGGGATGGGGACATGTGAAACAACGCCTTGATAGTGCCAAGATTTTTTATGAAGAGTCAGGCTGGTATGACGGACAAACATGGGAAAAGCCTGAAGCCGACTTAGCGAAGGATCGGTTGCTGGTAGCCTACGAAATAAAACCAGTAATGACGAGATTACAAAAAACTCTATTGGGCATAATTGGGATTCTATTGTTAAGTTTCGGCATTTTAAATATTTTGCATTAATTAAGTAGTCGGTCGCTATTAAAACCCGTAGCGGACGCGCAGCGTCTGCTACGGGTTTTGGCTATGGCTTTTAGTTATGCTCAGCTACTTATTAATGCAACGTAATAAATAGTGAGGACAAATCAAACCCCTAAAGATGAGTTGCGGCGCTTTGCGCCGCAACTCATCTTTAGGGGTTTATGTCCTAAGTAAACTTTACGTTGCTATAGCTATTGAAACTCTTTGATTAAAGTCGCGATCTGCGCGATCGCGTTAGTTGCCTCGCTTTGATTCATGTGCTGGATATATTCATTGCGATGCAGATCGAGATCGGCGATCGCCTTTAATAAACTCTCACTAGTTAAGTCTTCTTCTAGCAGGACAGCACTATAGCCACGAGTTTGAAAAGACTGAGCATTAAGAATCTGATCGCCTCGACTGGATAATTTTGATAGGGGAATTAATAAATGCGGTTTGCGTAAAGTCAGAAACTCGAATACTGCATTAGCCCCCGATCGGGACACCACTAAATCAGCGATCGCTAAAATATCCGCAAGTTCCGTTCCTAAATACTCAAATTGCCGATAGTTCGGATGTCCTTCGAGATTAGTATCGATATTCCCTTTGCCGCAAGCATGAACAACTTGGTATTTCTGTGTAAGGGAAGATAAAATCGAACGCACAGCTTGATTTATTTTTGCCGATCCCGTACTACCACCTACCACATACAGAACTGGTAAATCGAGATTAAATCCGCAAAGTTCACGACCTCTGGCGGCATTACCTTGCAGAATATCGGGACGAATGGGCAAGCCCGTATGCTTGACTTTGGCAGCATATTTGGCTAACGCCTTCGCAGTTTCGGGAAAGGTAACACAGATTTTCGTAGCAAAAGGAATTGATAAACGGTTGGCTAAACCTGAAGAGAAATCGGACTCATGGATAATGACAGGAATTCGTTGCAACCAACTGGAGAAGATCACGGGAACGGTCACGAAACCCCCTTTAGAAAACACAACCCTAGGTTTAATCTTGGCGATCGCCCCATAGGCATCGAAGATGCCCTTAATTACCTTAAACGGATCGATGAAATTCTGCCAAGAAAAATAACGGCGTAGTTTTCCCGATGAGATGCCATAATAAGGAATACCAGCTTCCGCAACTAGCTTTTTTTCAATACCGTTTTCAGAGCCAATATAGACAACTTCCCATCCTTCAGACTCAAGGCTGGGAATTAAGGCAAGATTGGGACTAACATGACCAGCAGTGCCTCCACCCGTCAACACAATTTTGGGATTCTTATCTAAGTATTTAGATTCTGATTGGAAGTTTGACGGATCTTTTGACCGATCTTTAGTCTGGTTAATTGCGCCCACAGGTGTTAAACGTCTCTAGATATTTGACTATTTTGACTATTAAGAATACTGAATTATTTATTATCAGTATTGTATCATTGTACCAATTTCATGGCTATTTCTTAGGGGCTAGCACATATAGCTATAGCCAAATAAGTTAAGAC
>NZ_LIRE01000444.1 GCF_001402795.1 Pseudanabaena sp. 'Roaring Creek' | reverse complement strand
CAATATTTTTAGAATGCATCTTTATAGCTACAGTCACTTGAATTAGGACAAATCAAAACCCAAGAATTAATTGGCGGCGCGAAGCGCCGCCAATTAATTCTTGGGTTTTATGTCCTAGTACACTTGGCGACAGCTATATTTACTTATGACGATTGTTCTTCAATGGAGAAATTTAATGTCTAACCTTCAGAACGGAATTGCATTGTTTCAATCAGGGAAATATTCTCAAGCCTTTGAGATATTGTTACCTTTAGCAGAGGAAGGAAATGCTGAAGCAGAGAGTATTATTGGGTGTATATACGAGCTGGGACTCGAAAAAGATATAGATATAAACAAGGCAATATATTGGTATGAAAAATCTGCCGCGCAAGACCATATTATCGCTCTTAACAATCTAGCAAATATTTTTATGTATCTCTATAGAGAAGGTTTAATAGATACAAATAAAGCAGTAAACCTATACAGGAAAGCTGCTGAGCTTGGAATGGTTCCTTCACAATATATGATAGGCAAAATATATTTAGAGGGAATAGGATTAGATGTTAATGAAACTGAAGCTGTTAAATGGTTGAAACTTGCCTCTGCAAATGATTTTGAGCCAGCAAAAACTATGCTGTCTAGTATTTTAAGTAGTTAGGCATAATTAAAAACCAAAAACCAGAAGAGCATACCGCCCGCTACGCGGGCGGTATGCTCTTCTGGTTTTTAAGTTTACTTATACCTAGCTACTTATCTTTTTCGCTCCAACCAAAAATCAATAATCGCTTTAGAGTTATACAAATCCTTGAGAATCTCTGAAGGAATTGGTAGAGGGTTATTCCTGAGATCGAGCCTAAACAGATTTTCTAAGTTAGCGATCGTTTCGGGTATCGCCTTGATTTGATTGCTTGAGAGGGAAAGGTAACTGAGCTTGGCTAAATTGACGATCGCTTCTGGTATTGTCGCAATCTGGTTGCCAGATAGGTATAGCGTATTCAGATTTACTAAGTTGAAAATCGCATCTGGTATCGTCGCGATCTGGTTGCCAGATAGGTATAGCTCTGTCAAATCCGCTAAGTTGCCGATCGCTTCTGGTATTATCGCGATCTGGTTTCCTCTGAGATCGAGCTTAGTCAGATTGGTTAAGTTGGCGATCTCGTCTGGTATTGTCGCGATCTGGTTTCCCCTAAGATTAAGCTTAGTTAGATTGACTAAGTGAGCGATCGCTTCTGATATAGACGTGATTTGGTTTCCCCTGAGGTCAAGTTTAGTCAGATTCTCTAAGTTGGCAATCGAGTCTGGTATCGTCGTGATTTTGTTCCCTCTGAGATTTAGCTCTTTCAGATTTACTAGGTTAACGACCGCTTCTGGTATCGTCGTGATTTGATTGCTTGAGAGGGAAAGCGTAGTCAGATTTACGAGGTTAGCGATCGCTTCTGGTATCGCTGCGATCTGGTTGCTTGAGAAGGAAAGCGTAGTCAGATTTACGAGGTTGAAGACCGCATCTGGTATCGCTGCGATCTGGTTGAAAGATAGGTCAAGCTCTTTCAGATTAGCAAAATTGGCGATCGCATCTGGGATCTCCGTGATTTGATTATTCCACAGATTAAGTGTTGTTAGATTGGCTAAATGGGTAATCGCGTCTGGTATCGCTGTGATTTGGTTTCCCCTGAGATTAAGCTCTCTCAGGCTGGATAAATTGGCAATCGCGTCTGGTATCTTCGCGATTTGGTTATTCCACAGATCGAGATCCGACAGATTTGCTAAGTTGGCGATCGCATCTGGTATCGCTGTGATTTGGTTTCCCCTAAGGTAGAGCTTAGTCAGACTGGATAAGTTGGCGATCGCGTCTGGTATCTCCGTGATTTGATTACCCCTAAGGTCAAGCTTAGTCAGCTTCGCTAAGTTGGTGATACCCGATGAGATCGCCGTGATTTGGTTACAAGAGAGGTAAATCTCTTTCAGATTTGCTAAGTTGCTAAATGCTTCTGGTATCGCCGTGATTTGATTTCTATAGAGATTGAGTTCTCTCAAGTTTGCTAAGTTGGCGATCGTTTCTGGGATCGCTGTGATTTTGTTTTGAGCGAGGTCAAGATAAGTCAGGTTTGTTAAGCGAGTGATACCAGATGATATCGTCGTTATTTGGTTGCGCCAGAGGAGAAGCTCTCTCAGATTGACTAAGTCACCAATCGCGTCCGATATCGTCGTTATTTGATTGAACAATAGGAAAAGCTTAGTCAGGTTGGTTAAGTTGCCAATCGCGTCTGGTATCGCCGTGATTTGATTACCACCGAGGGAAAGCTCTGTGAGGCTTGATAAGTTAGCGATCGCGTCTGGTATCGTCGCGATCTGGTTGCCAGAGAGGTCAAGTCTAGTTAGATTTGACAAGTTGGCGATCGCATCTGGGATCGCCGTGATTTTGTTTCTATAGAGGTTAAGATATGACAACTTTGTTAAGTTAGCTATCTCTGGTGGAATCCTTTCAAGTCCTTTCTCTGACAGATCGAGTTCCGTCCACCCCTCGATTTCTGCTTGTGCGATTATTGCCAATACCTCTGTATCTGTCATAAGGAAAAAATATAAGTTTTTGCCATAGTCTATAAGGATAGCGTAGAGCCAAATAATTTTTGTATTTTGTCAAGTTGGCACTGGACTGTTAAAAAGGGATAAGTCTCTCAAAGTATTTCTGGGCAATCTTTTCACGACCTTGCTACTCAATCACCATAAATCCTCACTGGATAAGCCTTGTAGCTATTTATCACTTCTTTAACAACCAGTATCGTTTCAAAAAGAAAGATCTGATCGCACCTTTCTTTTTTATGATAGTAGTTATGCCTAGATTTCAAAGCCGACTTTTTAATTGGATCGATCGCTCGTGGCCAGTTCAGGCAGGACGAGGCGTTAGGCGATCGCTCGATCGAAAACTCAAACAGATGACGGGATTGCCTTTACAGGAATTGCCGCGATTGTTGGCTTATCAAGTTGCCAAAGCCGCCCTATATCCAGTGTATTTAGTCGCCTCGGCAGCCAAGAAAACTTTCCCATTACTTGATCGCAGCCAAGTCGAAGCTAGGGAAAATTTGCGATCGCAACCCCATGCTACGGGACTTTTAGCGGAACCCTTGCCGATTAAGGAAGATTTAGATAATGCCATTCGCCAAACCGATGAGTTAGCCGATGATTTGCCCGCTGATTTGTCCGTTGATTTACAAACCAATGCCCCTGACGAAGCGCTAAAGTCCGAGATACCATTACTTTGGCGACCCTTGGTGAAGTTTTTTAACTGGATCGATCGCACTACAATACGCATAGATCGCAACATTGCGACGCTGGTCAAGCGGGAGCCTGATGGGCTAGCAGATCGTCCTGAATTAGAGTCAAAATTGCTTGCCAATCGGATTTTTGCGGAAATCTGGCAACAGGTCGAGCAGGGACAGACCGACCCGAACAACTTAAAAACCAGTAGCGGATTGACTGAAAACGTGGCATTGGGAAGAAACCGACTGGAGCAGTTGCGGCGGTTGATTGAGGCAGCGATCGCTTATTTCTTTGGAACTCAATCCCAATCTCCATCACAGATTCAAGACGAAAACATTATTGGGGATGGGGAGCGTCCAGAAATCGATAGTTCGGAGACATCGGACGAGCAGATATTGTCGGGGGAAGCAACATCAAAACAGCGGAGCGTTAACCCCTCGCAAGGAAGCGATCGCCTGTTCGCCGCTAGAAAAGCAGCAGCCAAAAATTCGTTGCAAACCAATTCATCGGCAGCAGCCAACCCAACCGATGCAGGCGATCTCACAGCAAATACAACGTTAGCGGAAAGTAACAACCTCGATCGCTTGCGCGATCTGATCGTGGCGGCGATCGATTATTTCATTGGCAAGCGATCGCTCGATGGCGATGGAAGCACAGCTTTTAGCAATGCGAATGATGATACAAAAAGAACTCCATCGGAATTGCTATCGGCAGAATTTATTGACAAATTGCAAACTATGGGAAGTTCGGTAAAAGGGAACCAACCCAGTCACAATTCTGCCTCCGCTCTTAAACCTGACAATCAACTCGAACGCTTACAAAAGCTGATCGAGCAAGCGATCGCCTATTTCTTTGGCAAGCAGAAACCAACTCTAGATGAAACCTCAGATATAACTCCTAGGGAAGAAGCTTGGTTAACAATGGAAGAAGTGTTTGGAGATGATAATGGTCCTTGGCCGCTTCCTTTAGAATATGAATCGATCGCTTTTAGTAAATCGCCAGATCGACAGGCAATCCATTCATCGGGGGAGTTACAGAATTCAGAAACGACGACCACGCAGATTTCCCAAGATCGTTTAGTGGGCAACTTAGTCTTTGAAGAAGAACTTTTAGATCTCCAGCAATCGAACTCCGACCAAGAAAGCGATCGCCCCCTCAAGGCTTGGATTGAGGCAAATGCTAGCCTTTTAGGTTATGTCTATAATCCCGTTATGACGGTAATCTTCTGGGTCGATGCGATCGTTCTCAAAATTGAAAATCTGATTATTGGATTTTGGCGAGGATTGCTCAATTTTCCCAAGCGATTAATTCGTTTTATTCGTTATGGAAAAAGGTAGCCCATCCTGATCTATAGCTGTCGCCAGTCTTGTAGTGTTGCCGCGCTCCGCGCGGCAACACTATTTTGGGGTTTATGCCCTGATACAGTTGACGGCAGCTATATTTATCTTCAAGAACAGCGGCGCTTCGCGCCGCCATTCTTCTTTATGGATTGACTTCCTGTTCAGCCCAATTCCCTTGCTCATCAAGAATGTAGAGCCAACGGTTTTGAGGATTACCGCGTAATTCTAGGCGATCAACTTCTATCGGTTCGATTAATAGCAGACAAAAGGAAGGAAGTGGCTGTTCGGGGTCAGGAGGGGCGATATGGGCAAAATCAATCCTTGGCATCCGTGGATGTCCCCAAGCAAACTGCATTCTGGCAGAATCTGAGAGCGCTTTCCACGCATCCGATCGCGCTTTTTGGAATTGTAAGTCCGAGCATTCACTGTTAATCAAGATCGATTTGCCGAGAATCCGAAACTGCGATCGCGTTTTGGTGAAATACCAATTGATCTCTACCCAAGGGTTAGCATCCATTTGCGCAATTTTTTGACTGCGCTCATCCGTAACAATTTTGAGACAATCTTTCAGGCGATCGCAATTTTCCAAAAAACCACGAAATACAACTGTCCGATTGCGCGGACGCTGATCGCAACCCATCGTTGCGAGTTGTAAGAATCTTGATTCGGGTTGATTGCGATGTTGATGTAAACTTCGAGCTAGATGCGATCGCCACATAAAAACATTTAGAATAGGTCTGTGCTAAGTAGTTCGGCATAATTAAAAACCAAAACCAGAGAGCATACCGCCCGCTACGCGGGCGGTATGCTCTTCTAGGTTTTAAGTTTACTTATGCCTAGCTACTTAC
>NZ_LIRE01000443.1 GCF_001402795.1 Pseudanabaena sp. 'Roaring Creek' | reverse complement strand
CTAAAAAGGAAAGGATTTATATGGTAAGGATGGGCGGCGCTTCGCGCCGCCCATCCTTACCTATTTGGCAATACCGAACTATTTAACACAATTGAGAAAATTGATACTTGTGATGGCAATATGGCTTGGATAGAACTTAATCTCGATACCACCAACGAAGGCTTAGATTGGGTATGTACCTTGCTCGCCAATGCGATCGCGGCTGAAGATCTGCATATCTACGAATCTAGCGATCGCAGTCAAAAATGGACATTTACGATCCAAATGTATTTACTTGAAGATGCCCAAATCCATCAACGTATCGATGCGATCGTCGATCTTCTCAAGCCCTTGCATCGAACGGGTATGACTGACGAACCACAAATCTTTATGGTTGAACAAAGACCGACTAAAGAAGAATCATTCCCAAATTTGGCAAATCCTTTAATTAGAAGAATTGGCGATCGCTTTGTTGTTTTAGACGCTGACTCCTCCTATCAAGCAAGTAATCCGCAGGAAATTGTGCTTCGCCTTCAAAACAGTCTTGCCTTTGGTAGTGGATTGCATCCCGCTACAATCCTCAGCTTGCGATTGCTAGAGCGTCACGTTAAGCCTTCACTTTATGCGTTGGATCTGGGTTCTGGTTCGGGGATTCTCAGCGTAGCACTCGCCAAACTTGGGGCAAAGGCGATCGCGATCGATAACGATCCCGTGGCGGTGGCGGCTACGCAAGATGCTTTGCGGCGCAACCACGTCACGGATCGAGTGACGGCAATGCTTGCCAGCCTTGGCAGTGCCAGCCAATTAGGACATTGGATGGGTGGCGATAGCGTTGCCGTCCCCGCGATCGCGCCCGACCAAAAGTTCGATCTGATCGTGGCAAATATCTTTGCGCGGGTGCATATTTCCCTTGCTGATGAATTTTATAAAACCTTACGTTCCACTCCCAACCATGAGGGAATTTTAATTACCGCAGGTTATACCAGCGATCGTCTTGAAGATGTGACTAACGCGATGGTTGCCGCAGGTTTCTCCTTAGGCGATCGCGAACAGATTGATGAATGGATAGGGTTATCTTTCCGAAAGCCCTGTACCAACTTCTGATTTGGGTAGCCCAATCTCTAATTGCAAGTAGCTAGGTATAAGTACACTTAAAACCAGAGAGAATACCGCCCGCGCAGCGGGCGGTATTCTCTCTGGTTTTGGTTTTTAATTATGCCGAACTACTTAACAAATTTTCAAATATCGCTCAAGCCAAAATTGAGAAAGAAAAGCGATAATGGAAACAATTTACACTATTCAAATAGAATTATAGCTAGTAGCAATTGTTACTAATTAAACTCATGTCTTGACTAGACTAA
>NZ_LIRE01000442.1 GCF_001402795.1 Pseudanabaena sp. 'Roaring Creek' | reverse complement strand
ACCCAGTAAGGTTTTGAGATTCCCAAAATGGCGTTGCCATTTTGGGCTTTATACCCAAGAAGAGGAGGTTGGCACGAAGTGCCAACCTCCTCTTCTTGGGTATGGAACCATAGAGATAGGAGAGGCTATTTCAGAATATTTTGCAAAGTGCTGACCACTCGCTGCTGTTGTTCTTCGCGCAGTTCGGGAAACATGGGTAAAGATAGAACGCGATCGCAGATATCTTCGGCAACAGGGAAATCTCCTTTTTTATAGTTGAGGTAACGATAAACCTCCTGTAAATGTAGGGGTAAGGGATAGTAAATCATCGTGATGATATTTTGTTCTCGAAGCTGGGCTTGCACCCGATCTCTTTGCCCATCGCCGATGCAAACTGTGTATTGGTTCCACACACTGCCTGCACAGTAGTGAGGAGAGACCATCTTGGGAATATTGGCATCTTTCAGCAGATGGGTATAGCGATCGCTAATTTCCCGACGCTGGTCATTCCACTTGTCGAGGTAGGGCAGTTTAACTTGCAATAGAGCCGCTTGCAGCGCATCGAGACGAGAGTTCATGCCGATATATTCGTGGTAATAACGCTTCGGGCTACCATGTTCGCGCAAAATATGTAATTTTCTGGCAACTTCGGGGTTATTGGTGGTCATCATTCCCCCATCGCCACAGCCACCCAGATTTTTGGTGGGATAAAAGCTAAAACAGCCCACATCCCCGATATTCCCCACCTTTTGTCCGTCAAAGGTCGCCCCCGTTGCCTGAGCGCAGTCTTCGATGACGTAGAGATTGTGCTTTTTGGCGATCGCCATCAGCTTAGTCATATCTACGGCGCGACCAAATAGATGCACAGGCATAATTGCCTTAGTGCGCTCGGTGATCGCCGCTTCGATTAAATCCACATTGATATTGAAGCTATGAGCCTCAATATCAATAAATACTGGCTTTGCCCCCGTCATACTGATCGTTTCTGCACTGGCAAAAAATGTGAATGGTGAAGTAATTACTTCGGCACCCTCCCCAATGTCTAAAGCTCTTAGGGCTAAATACAGAGCATCAGTACCTGAGTTGCAAGCAATACCGTGATTTGAGCCAATATATTGCGCAAATTCAGTCTCAAACTGACTTACAGCTTGTCCGCCAATGTATTGCCCCGATGCCAGTACTTCTAACGCCGCTTTGTTCAGGCGATCGCCAATTTGTTGATATTGCTGCGATACATCAAAGGGAGGAATTTTATTCACGTTGAAACGATTCTAGATTGCCTCAACTATTTTAAACGCTATCATGCAAACCATAACTAACTAACGCAATCCTAAATATAGCTGCCACCAACTGGATCGGGAAATCAAGCCCAAAAGAGGGTTGCCGCGCGATGCGCGGCAACCCTCTTTTGGGGCTAATACCAATTTCCAAAAGTGTGGCTACACTTTTGGAAATTAAAACCCAAACCCAGTAAGGTTTTTAAAACCACAAAATGGCTACGCCATTTTGTGATTTGGTATAAACGAATGCTATGCGTCGTTTATTTTGTTTCGTGACGGGCATAGTCATCTTGAAAGCGAATTATGTCGTCTTCTCCCAAATACTCACCATTTTGCACCTCGATCAAGATCAAAGGAATAATGCCTGGATTTTCTAACCGATGAGCCGTACATTTTGGTACATAGGTGGATTGATTGGTACTAATCATCGTTTCTTTGTCTCCACAGGTTACCTTGGCTGTACCTGAAACAACGATCCAATGTTCGCTGCGGTGGTGGTGCATTTGGAGACTGAGACGATGCCCAGATTTAACTTCGATCCGTTTGATTTTGTAACCGCGACCTTCTTCGAGGGTAGTGAAGGATCCCCACGGACGTTCTACAGTAGGTCCATGACCATGCGATTCCCCATTTAGACTTGCTATGCTTGCGATCGCCGAAGAAACTTCTTGTACTGGTGACATAACTGCAATTTAGAAATCTGATTACTTCCTAGAATAACATCAAGCCCCATAATCCTCTTTAAACAGCATTATTTTGATAACTATAGCTACAGTCACTTGAATTAGGACAAATCAAAACCCAAGAATTAATTGGCGGCGCGAAGCGCCGCCAATTAATTCTTGGGTTTTGATTTGTCCTAGTACACTTGGCGACAGCATTGTGCGATCGCTTA
>NZ_LIRE01000441.1 GCF_001402795.1 Pseudanabaena sp. 'Roaring Creek' | reverse complement strand
CGCAACACTCTTCTGGGTTTTATGTCTTAACATAACTGGCTATAGCTGTAATTGGCGATTTAATTGATGACTCTCTAATTGGCTATTTTCCAGATTTTTACCTTACCATCGAGACTGCCACTGATCAGCAATTTCCGATCTTCGCTAAATTCTACCGAGGAAACGCCGCGCTCGTGCTGCGATAAAACTTGTGGTGTTCGCTTTTCTTTTAAGTACCAGATACGTACGGTTTTATCGGCACTGCCACTGGCTAATAAACGATCGTCGCTACTAAAGGCGATCGTATGGACTTCTCCCGTATGTCCTGTGAGCAAATCCTTGAATTGCCCTGTTTTCCCATCCCATAGGCGGATCGTATTATCTTCCATGGCACTGGCGATCGTTTTTCCATCATTGCTATAGACGATCGATCGCACGGAGCTACCAGTATCTACTAGAGTTTTAACCGCTTTTCCTGTTTCGACATTCCATAGGCGGATCGCACCATCTTTGGAACCGCTAACCAAAAATTTACCATCGGGAGTAAATGAAACATCGTAAACCCAAGATGTTTCCGATAGAACGTTGATTAACTTCCCTGTTTCGGCATTCCAGAAACGGATCGTCCGATCGCCGCCAGAACTAGCAATCATTTTTCCATCAGGGCTAAAAATGGCTGTATAGACTCTTTCCTGATGTCCTTCCAGTTTGTTTAACAGCTTACCTGTGGCAACATCCCAAATAATTACAGTGCGATCGTCACTGGCACTGACTAACCTCTTGCCATTGGGGCTATATTGGATGTCATAGACCCGCCCATTATGTCCTTTGAGGGTCTGCAATTTTTTACTGGTTTGTAAGTCCCATAACTCAATAATCCGTTCGGAACTTGCACCTGCTAAGATACGGCCATCAGGACTAATGGTCACGCCATAAATGGCATCCTTAGAGCCATTAATCGAAAATTCCTTAATCAAAGTGGGAAGAGAACTCAACGCATTGGTGGAGAGAGTTGGTGCGGGAGAAGGTTCGGAACTTTCTGGGGATAGGTCTGGATTATTAGAGGGTTTGTGGGAATAGCCAAAGGTGAGAATCAGGGCTGTAATGACGATCGCACCGAGGGTAACAATGCCTAAGCCGATGTGCCAAGGCTGAAAATGCCGCCAGATCCTCTCTTGGGCTTGAGATTGGGAGGTTTGAGCTTGGCGATCGCGCATGGGTTCCTCTGGGTCACGGCTATAGGAATTCCGTCTTTGAGAGGTTCCCTCGCTCATCAGAACTGTTGGCAAACTGTGATTGACTTTGGAGACGGGATAGCGATTCACAAACTCGGCAATTTCCCGATACCCATGTTCGGCACTAGGATAGCGTTGCCGAAAATCAAACCGCACCATTTTGGAGAGAATGTCGGCAAATTCAGGATAAACCTTCGGAGCGGATGCTCGCCACAAAATTTCAAGATTATCATCCTTCGCAAGATGATTAGGCGGTACTCCTGTGAGAGCTTGAATACCGATCATTCCGATCGCATAGATATCGCTGGCAAATTTTGGCTCTCCATGAGCCTGCTCGCTGGGCATATACCCTGGCGTACCAATGCCTATGGTGTAGCCTGTATCCGCTTGTGCTGCTGATATGGCTGTGGGTGTAACAATTTGCTTGACAACGCCAAAATCAATTAAAAAAAGCTGTCCATCCCGACGACGAATGATGTTTTCAGGTTTAATATCCCGATGGATGACATTATTTTGATGCACAAAACTGAGAACGGTTAAGAGACTTTGTAATAGATCGGCAACGGCGAACTGTTCCCAAATTTTACCGCGCGGGAGTTCGTAGCTGAGATCTTTGCCATCGATATATTCTTGAACCAAATAAAATTCGGATAACTCTTCAAAGTGGGCAAATAGTTGGGGGATTTGTGGATGGGTTCCTAGACGATATAGAACTTGAGCCTCGGTCTCAAAAAGTCTTCGCGATAGTTGCAAGACGCTAGCTTCTTGAATATGCGGACTTAGCCTCTTGATGACTCGAATGGGGCGATCGGGAAGATGTAAGTCTTGTGAGAGATAGGTCTCGCCAAATCCACCACCACCCAATCGTGCTGTCACTTCGTAATGACCACCGACTATTTGACCTACTGTAAGACTCATAAGATATTTATGGGTATGTCTTAGATGCGATTGCGATCTTATTAAATAATCGAGTTATAGCTATAGCCAAATAGGTTAAGACATCAAACCCAGAAGAGTGTTGTGGCGCTTCGCGCCGCAACACTCTTCTGGGTTTTGTTTTTGTCCTAACATAACTGGCTACTGCTATAAATAATCGAGTTAAATAATCGAGTTAAATAATCGAGCATAATTACATATCAGAGTCAAAACCTGCGGTGCAGCTTGCGCCGTAGGTTTTAGATCTGGATTTTAATTAGGCTGGGGTACTTATACAGGATACTTACACAAGTTAAGTGTAATTCATTTAGCAATCCTCAATTACAATCCTCAATGAGTTGTGAGAGGTTTCGACCTTGCTGAGCTAAAGTATATTGAGTATCTCGATCGTTGATTAATGTCAATCAACTTTAACCCCAAAAGTCTGTGCAGTCCGCTACTTGTATGGGGCAGACTCCGCTTACCAGAACTGAATCCTATTGATACCACATCCGTTCTGCCTTAAGATGCGTAAATATTGTAATGATGCGTATCAACTTTCTCCATGAAACTCTCTGAGCAAACTGATATGGAAATACTGCAAGCTTGGCGAACGGGTAGCAGTCAGGCTTTTGGCATTTTTTACGATCGCTATGGTGAATTAGTTTACCGCCTATCATTGAGGATTTTGGGCAGTCAGCAGGAGGCTGAGGACTTAACCCAAGAAATTTTCATTTTGCTCAGCCGCAGTTCGTCTTACGATAGTAAGCGAGGTTCGATCGCCGCTTTTTTGACCGTGCTAACCCGATCGCGTGCCATTGACCGCATTCGTAAAACGCGATCGCAACAGCAGCATTTGCAAAAATGGGAACAAAATATTTCTCTAGACTATGACACCAGAAATTCATCACTTATGGAAACTTTGTCATTGGCAGAACGCTCGGAAAAGGTAAAGGCAGCTTTAGCAAATTTGCCCGATAAGCATCGCCAAGTCTTAGAAATGGCCTATTTTGATGGACTTAGCCAAACAGAAATTGCCAAAGCACTAGATGCACCTCTGGGAACTGTAAAGTCATGGGCTCGGAATGGGTTGATTCGATTAAGAGAGAGTTTAAAGGATTCGCTAGAGTGAGACTGAAGTGATATGACAAGACAAAACTATCCCCAAAATCATGCCAACAATTATCCCCACCACTGGGAAGAATTATTAGCGGGTTATGTTTTAGGAGATTTAGAGCCTGAGGAGGTGACGGAAATGCACGATCTGATTGCCGAATATCCCGAGCTCATCTCTGAAATTGATGGTTTACAAGAAGCTCTGGCACTACTCCCTCTCGGTTTAAGTGAAAGTACGCCAGCCAGTAGTTTGCGCGATCGCATTGCCGCAATGGCTATTCCTCAAGCAGAACCACTGACTTTAGAAGATTCCCACATAGAAAATCTATTAGAGGAGAATTCAATAATTACAGGGATAAAGCGATCGCCACGCCAGCGAAACTTATGGCAACTAGCCGCAATCGGGTTAGGGAGTATCACGGCGATCGCTCTAGTTGCTATGGGCTTTGATAATTATCAAATGCGCCAGCAAATTGCTACTCACCAAATAGAGTTACAAAAATATCGTCAAGCGATCGCGATGCTACAAAGTGCCGATAATCGCATGATTTCTTTGAAAGGAATGGGAGCTATTCCTACAGCTTCTGGTAGCGTGACGATCGCTCCCAACGAAAAAGCGGCGATGATTAGCATTCAGAACCTCATGCCTATTCCTCAAGAAAATAGCTATCGACTTTGGGCGATCGTTGATGGCAAAAAAGTAGACTGCGCTCAATTTCGTCCTGACGAGCAGGGTAAAGTGTTTGTAAAAGTTCCCCTAGATAATGCCCTCAAGCAATCTACGACTGTAATTATTACGATCGAACCAAACAAAGATATGCCCGAGCCAACTGGGGCAATGGTAATGAAAGGAGAAGTTTGACAGCTTTGCCCTGCGATCTTTCTTGTGGTGGGTTCGATCTAACACTGCTATGTTTTACTCCCTAATGAGTCAAAGCCCTACTTTTCTCATAAATGATTTAGGACTGCTTCTCTCTTCCCATTGAATAATCGGTGTTGTGACGCTTCGCGTCACAACACTAAATTATTGGTTTTTGATGTCTATTTCTTTGGTGGGGAGGGAGTAAGTAGTTCAGCATAATTAAAAACCAAAACCAGAGAGCATCCCGTCCGCTAAGCGGACGGGATGCTCTCTGGTTTTACTTGGCTACTTATTTTTTCATCCGATTTGCTCGGTCAAACGTATATCAAATAAGTGAACTTCAATAGGTTCCACGACATTGATTTTTTGCAAAGAGAGATAATAACGATGAACTATAGAATCCTTGGACTTATTGCTGGGCTGACTCTTACTGCTAGTGTTGTTTCCTGTACCGCAACATCTACTCCTACCGAACAAGCAACTCCCGCGCAATCTGTACCATCGGCGAAGCCTACTGATGCGATGAAAGGCGATGCGATGAAGGATAAGACTGGCAGCGCTATGAAGGATAAGACTGGCGATGCCATGAAGAACGATGCCATGAAGGATAAGACTGGCGATGCCATGAAGAATGATGCCATGAAAGGCGATGCCATGAAGGATAAGACTAGCGATGCCATGAAGGATAGCAAGCCTGCTGATGCCATGAAAGGCGATGCCATGAAGGATAGCAAGCCTGCTGATGCCATGAAAGGCGATGCCATGAAGGA
>NZ_LIRE01000440.1 GCF_001402795.1 Pseudanabaena sp. 'Roaring Creek' | reverse complement strand
ACTCATCTGGCTCTTTAAATATAAAACCCAAAAAGAAGCTATGGCACGCAGCGCGTGCCATAGCTTCTTTTTGGGTTTTAATTTTGCCGAGTTATTTATATGCTATAATTTTCGAATTGGGATCGTAAGGGTTTCGACGTGTTAGTAGAAGCTATCCCTTGATGCAGGTCGAGAGCGGGCTACCTCTCGTAAATCAATGGCTCAAACAAGTACATGCGAACAACATTGTATCTTTCTCTCGTAAAGCAGCTCCAGTAGCAGCCTAAGAACCAAACTTTTCGGTTTCGAGGAGTGTTGTATGACTCCGTTAAATGCACCACTCAACCCCTCAACGGATGCTGTGAATAGCTTTCTCTGGTAGGCTTTTCGCTTAAGACTTTATCAGTGCATCTCCCATCGCTAGAGATAAATAGCGGTTCCCTCCACGAGGATTAGATTGGATAAACCTGTGAATGACTGGGAGGTTAGGCGCTAGTGCGGACGGCAGTTCGACTCTGCCCGATTCCATTAAGCTAAGACCACCAAATAAAAGAGGGACTTGTTTTACAAGTCCCTCTTTTATTTGCTCCTACCCATTCTTAAGATTTTGAACTCGCTCCAAGTCGCGCTTCACTTCAAAAATAAGTTCGCGATTTTTAGGATCGGTATTTAAGGCTTTATTGAGATAGATTTCGGCTTCGCGTAACTTCCCAGCCAAAATTAACTCACTACTCCATCGATGGTAAGTCACAGCTTTCCAATGAATTACCTCTGGTGCGTTGGGAAATCTTTCGCTCATTCCTTCGACAACAGCGATCGCTACAATATATTTTTTTTGCTTGAGCAAATCCTGCACGCGCCGCAACATATCCAACTTGAGTCTTAACTCTGGATCGCTATTAATCGGATCGACCTGATTGTTAATCTGCTTTACTTCGATTTTGATTTTGGGGTGGGGTTGAGGCGGTTTTTTAGGTGTGGGAGTTTTTGGCGGTGGTGGCGCAGCAGGCGATCGCACTGCATTTGTAGAAGCGTTTGTTGAAGAATTGGTTGAAGAATTGGTTGAAGCATTCTTAGAAAATATCTCCTTCAGATCCTTCTCATCGGAATCCTTGAGCATTTTGTAAGCCTCCTGTACCAATCGGAATTTATCCGTAGCCGTAGGATCGTTTTGATTGACATCGGGATGATACTTACGTGCCAACCGACGATAGGCTACCTTAATGTCATCTAAGGTAGCATTGCGAGGAACTCCTAAGAGTCGATAGCATTCTGATAGGTGCATGAATTGAAACTTGACAATAAGACTCTGCTGAGAATCCAGAATAGGGAAAAATACTAAGTGAAAAAATACTAAGTGAAATTTTCCCCTATTCTGGCTTTTTGCGAATTGAGTACTTCCCCTTAGCCGTAATTGGCGAACCTTTATTTCCCTCTACCAGCTTAACGTAGCGATCCAAAGCCTCCTCTTTAGTAGCATGTTCGGAAATAACATGAACCTTACGACTTCCAGATAATTCGAGGACAACTTGATGCATAGGTTAAGTTGCTGGGAAATAGCCTTAAAACTGTAAAAACAGTTTAGCAAATATAAACCCATAAAGTAAAAAGGGGTGCTTAGCACCCCTTTTTACTTTATAAAATATAGCTCACTAGTTTTGTTAGGACAAAATTAAAGCCCAAAATAGAGTTGCCGCGCGGAGCGAGGCAACTCTATTTTGGGCTTTATGTCCTGATACAGTTGACGGTAGCTATACTTTATAAAAATCGCTGAAGCTTAGCGCTTGGCAAATTTCTTAGTCAACTTGCGTAACCGAATGGATTCAGGTGTGACTTCTAGAATCTCATCGGGACCAATATATTCCAAGGCGCGTTCGAGACTCATCTCGATCGGTGCTTGCAATTGCACGATGTCATCGGCACCCGCAGCCCGCATGTTTGTAAGCTGCTTGCTCTTACATACATTTAGTTCCATATCTTGAGGACGATTATTTTCACCGATAATCATGCCCTTATATACCTTAGTGCCAGGCTTAATAAAGAACACGCCCCGATCTTCAGCATTTTTCAAGGAAAACTCGGTAGCAGTACCTTCTTCAAAGGAAATCAACACGCCATTGCGACGAGCGCTGATTTCACCTGCGACGGGACGATAATCCAAGAAACTGTGATTCATGATGCCAGCGCCACGGGTTGCGCGCATAAAGTCACCACGGAAGCCGATCAGTCCGCGTGCAGGGACGACAAACTCAATTTGAGAGCGACCGCCACCCGACATTTGCATATCGATCATTTCAGCGCGACGCTGCCCAAGACGTTCGATACAACCACCAACGGCATCTTCAGGTACATCTAGCACTAGTGCTTCGTAGGGTTCGCACTTCTGACCGTTGATTTCCCGATAAATTACTTGAGGTTGGGTAACTTGGAACTCATAACCTTCACGGCGCATGGTTTCGATCAAGATTCCCAAGTGCAATTCGCCGCGTCCCGATACAGCAAAGCGATCGGGGGACTCAGGATCTTCTTGAACTCGCAGAGCCACATTAGTTTCTAGCTCGCGGAGTAGGCGATCGCGGACTTGGCGAGTGGTGACCAATTTACCTTCTTGACCGACAAAGGGCGAATCATTAACGCAGAAGGTCATCTGCAAGGTTGGCTCATCCACTTTGATCATCGGTAACGCGGAAGGCTCGTTAGGACAGGTAATGGTTTCACCGATATTGGCGGTAGCAAAACCTGATACGGCAACAATATTACCTGCGGAAGAGGTTTGCATTTCCACCCGTTTAAGCCCGTCAAATCCTAAAAGCTTCGTAATTTTGCCCTTAGTAATCGAGCCGTCTTCAGAAATTAGAGCCGCTTGTTGTCCAGAGGTAATCGTGCCGTTATGGATTTTGCCGATCACAATGCGACCGAGATATTCGGAATAGTCAAGGGTGGTAACTTGCAACTGCAAAGGTTTATCAGGATTGCCAACGGGTGGCGATACATGATGCAAGATTGACTCAAATAGAGGCTTCATATCGACATTGGCATCTTCGAGCTTTTCCTTGGCAAAGCCACCCATGCCTGAAGCAAATAGGTAAGGGAAATCACATTGATCGTCATCAGCGCCAAGCTCAATGAAGAGATCGAGTACTTTACTCACGGCAACATGGGGATCGGCAAATTCGCGATCGATCTTATTAATGACTACAAGAGGACGCAAACCTTTTTCCAACGCTTTTTTAAGTACAAAGCGAGTTTGAGGCATAGGACCTTCGTTAGCATCAACGATTAACAAGCAACCCTCGACCATGCCAAGTACCCGCTCAACTTCGCCACCAAAGTCAGCGTGTCCTGGGGTGTCAACTATATTGATGAGCGTATCTTTGTATTTGACGGCAGTATTTTTTGAAAGGATGGTAATGCCGCGCTCGCGCTCTAGGTCATTGGAATCCATTACGCATTCGACAAGGGCTTCACCTTCACGAAAAGCGCCTGACTGTCTGAGGAGTGCGTCTACTAGAGTGGTTTTGCCGTGATCGACGTGGGCGATGATGGCGACATTGCGGATAGGGAGAGACATGGGTGATGTATCGAGTTGATCGAAAAACTTATTATTTCTTTATCTATTATGCTTGAGTTTGTCAAAAAACTTTGTATTTATGCCCACCCATTCGTAATCATCAATACAAAATCAATACAGGTTTTGTTTCGGTTTTTTGTTATGCCTAGCTATTTACTACTCCCTTCCCAGTCAAGAAATAGCGGTACGGGGCAAAGCCCCGTACCGCTATTTCTTGGTTTTATAGCTGTCGCCAAGTGTACTAGGACATAAAACCCAAGAATTAATTGGCGACGCTTCGCGCCGCCAATTATAGTTGTTTTAAATAACTTGTAGACGGGCTTCGACTTCGCTCAGCCCTCGGTGTAAGCTAGCTGAGCGAAGTCGAAGCTGTAGTTTTTATTTGAATTATCTATA
>NZ_LIRE01000439.1 GCF_001402795.1 Pseudanabaena sp. 'Roaring Creek' | reverse complement strand
TTGTAGGACAAATCAAAACCCAAGAATTAATTGTAGGACAAATCAAAACCCAAGAATTAATTGTAGGACAAATCAAAACCCAAGAATTAATTGGCGGCGCGAAGCGCCGCCGATTAATTCTTGGGTTTTATGTCCTAGTACACTTGGCGACAGCTATACTTATTAACCAGTGAATAAGCCCCTCGTTGTGAGAGTATTAAGCTTCCCTAAACACCAAACTCAACTCTCAATAGTGCTACCCATTTTCTCAATCGTTGTTCGGTCAAATCCGCTTGGTTGGTATCGTCAAGTGCTAAGCCGACAAATTTATTGCCTCGTACGGCTCTAGACTCATCGAAATCATATCCATCCATAGACCAATAGCCAACAGTTTTACCACCCCGTTCAGTAATTTTTTCCTCTAGAATGCCGATCGCATCTAGAAAATTATCTGCATAACCAACCTGATCGCCACAACCAAAATAAGCAACTTTCTTGCCCGAAAAATCCACATCATCCAATTCAGGAAAAAGTCCTTCCCAATCTGATTGCAATTCACCAATATTCCAAGTTGGACAGCCAATGATTAGGCAATCATAACCTGCAAAGTCGTTAATATCCGCCTTTGCGACATCATGCAGATCGACCAATCCCACACCAAATATTCTTTGAATTTCTGCTGCGGCACTTTCTGTATTCCCCGTCTGAGTTCCGTAAAATAGACCGATAGTCATTATATTTCTCCTAGTTAAATTTTCACATCTTTTCTAATTTAGTAACCGATCGCAATTAAATATAAAACCCCAAAAAGCTGTGGCACTTGGTGCGCAGATACCTCAGTTTTTTCTAGATTTTAATTATGCCTAGCCAATTAGTTTTTAATTGATTGGGAATTATTTCTATAAATTTGGCAATGAGTTTTCTATCTCCTCAAATTCTCGAAAGATACTTTCCCAATCTGATTGCAACCTATCAATGTCGCAACTTAGAAATTCTTCGCAATCAAAATCTTCAAGCTCGAAGTCTTTAAGATCTTTTTTTTCGGTCTCTTTATTCATGGAGTTAATTTGGGAGCTAATTTGGGAGTTGATTTGGGAGTTAATTTGTCTGCAAAGCAGGAACTGAATTTACATTAAAGGCATGATGCAGGGTTACATAATGATTGTGCCAACTAATCAATCCCTCAAGCCGCAGTTGATTTAGATCTCGCGTCATAGTTACTCGCGTCGATGTAGTGATTAAGGTGCGTACATGCAGGCTTGGTATCATTTACCTTTGAATCAGCCCCATCAACATCCAAAAGTTGACCAGATAAGTGAGTGAAGCGATCGCTAATAGGCTCCCCAGAAACATCGCCATAATTTTGTCCTCTTAGAATTTGAGAATAATTAACAAATAAAATGAAAGGAAATAAAATCCTGTGTCTTCCGATGTGCTGAAGGCACAGGACTTTAGATCTACTCAGTTAGACCAACTGTAAAAATGGCGTTGCCATTTTTGGAATCTCAAAACCTTACTGGGTTTGTTTTTTAATTCACTGAAGTGAGCCAACACTTCAGTGAATTGGTATTAGAAGATTGCTTGGGGTTTAAGAACCAAGATCGATAAGCTAAAGCTATTCAGCGGATGTAGTGGTCATGTTAAGAGCCCGACTAATGAGACTGAAATCAAAACCAGAAGCTTTGAGCGCATGGTATAAATGTCCTTGCAGGAAGAAAAACGCTAAAATGAAGTGAGCATTAGCTAGCCAGCATCTAGGGGTATGTGCGCCCAATGGCAAATTCACCGTATCCGCATAGAAAGGCATTACGCTTAACTTTACTTGCAAAGCTTCGCCGTAGAACTCCACTGGATAGGCGAGAGTATTTACGGCACAGAAATAGGAAGCCACAAACCCCGCCAATGCAATGCCTCCCAAGGAATAGGAAAGAATAGCCTCACTTGAGAAGATGAGAACTTTCTTCGCCCAAGCCAAGGGCGGCACAATGATATGCCATACTCCACCAGCTAAAAGCATAATTCCTACATAAATATGTCCGCCCACAAGATCTTCGAGGCTATTGACATTAGCAAAATGGGTTTGATAGCCGTAAATGGTCAATGGATTGAGGGTTGGTTCCGTCACCACTCTCACAGCATGAATAGTGGCATCATAGAGCCCACCAAAATACATAGCCTTGGCAGCCAGTAATAAGGCTCCCGCCCCTAAGAACAGTAAATGATGTCCCAAGATGATCCCTAATTTGCGCGAGTCACTCCATTCAAAGTGGAAGTTTTTCGCAAAGCCATTGAGTCCCTTGAGACTAGCGGGAGTCTTGGTCAGGTGAAACAATGCGCCAGCCGCTAAAACTGCGGACGAGATTAGGTGCAACGCACCAATCACAAAATAGGAATAAGTATCAATAATTACGCCCCCTTCGCCAACACCAATACCTAAAGTAGCAAGATGGGGCAGCAAAATTAGCCCTTGATTGCCCATGGGTAGATCGGGTCTATACCACGAAATTTCATACAAAGTAAATGCTCCTGCCCAGAAAGTGACTAGGGCTGCTTGAGCAACATGGGCAACAATAAATAGCCCTGACAAGTCAGCAAAACGGGCATTCCCTGCCCACCATTCATAGCGAATAGCAGTCTTTTTCGCAGTATTTTCAGTGATTTGCATAGTTAATTAGATCGACAATAAGTCATCAAGAATAGGATTTTGTTATTACAGTTAATAGGAATCACTTGCAATAATTTTTTCTTTGCTAATCCTACAAGAGAATTTTTTATTGAGAATTACTTTCATTAAAATCTTAACAAAACTTAATCATGAATTTTGAGTATGATGGAATAGGTATCTTCCCTTTGAACTATCTATGCAACTTGCTTCAGAACAACGTACAAAACTTGATAACTCCGATGATGCGCTGTTCTATGACCATCCTCGTTTTGTTACACATGTAGACGATCGCTTTATTCAACAACTCACCGCTCTCTACCGTCAGAAACTACAGGCAAATACGCGTATTCTTGACTTGATGAGTAGTTGGGTGTCACATCTCCCTGAAGAAATGGAGTTTGAGCATGTAGAAGGGCATGGACTGAATGAAGCGGAATTGGCTCGCAACCCACGTTTAGATCGTTATTTCGTCCAGAATCTCAATCAACAGCAGTTATTACCCTTTGCCGATCGCTCTTTTGATGCCGTGTTAAACACAGTTTCCGTGCAATATTTACAATATCCAGAGCGCGTATTTGCAGAAATTCATCGGATTCTTAAGGTCGGTGGCATTGCGATTATTAGCTTCTCGAATCGGATGTTTTATCAAAAAGCGATTCAAGCATGGCGGGATGGAGAAGAAAGCGATCGCACGAAATTAGTCTTTAAATATTTTGCTTCAGTTCCTCAAGGTTTTACTCGCCCAGAGTTGGTGGCAAACGTTCCACCTAGCTCTCCTTTCTTAGCAATGCTGGGTATGGCTAGCAGCGATCCCTTTTATGCTGTAATAGCCACTCGAGCTTCCGAGTAAATAATTTTGTAGTTGGGAAGGGATTATATCTAAGTAGAAGAATGGAATAGAGAGTGAGATATATGGTAAGTATAAATCTTAGTAGCTAGGCATAACTCAATTTAAAATCTAAAAATCTATACCGTTTGCCTTGCTAGCAGTATGGGTTGGTATAGTTCTTTAACTATAGCAATCCTAAATAAGTTGAGAGAGACTTCGATTTCGCTCAGCCATTACGATAGCTGAGCGAAGTCGAAGCTCAGTTTTTCTCATAAATGATTTGCTGAATATGAATTTTAGTACTTACGCAATGCTAACGAGTTTACTGGGTATTGGATAGATGTGGCGCGGGCAAAGCCCGCGCCACATCTATCCAATATGTAAGTCCTAAATTTGAAGGATGAAATAGGTTTAGAGATAAATGTAAACCCTATGTCAATTTCTAGTGAAATAGAAGGATAAAATGAAA
>NZ_LIRE01000757.1 GCF_001402795.1 Pseudanabaena sp. 'Roaring Creek' | reverse complement strand
ATATAGCTACAGTCACTTGACTTAGGACAAATCAAACCCCAAGAATTGACTGGCGGCGCTTCGCGCCGCCAGTCAATTCTTGGGGTTTATATCCTAGTATATTTGGCGATAGCTATAAGTAGGAATATTAATGCTTAATAATGGTTGGTTCACAAATTGGTTCCTTTAAATTAACTCAGAAAGCATCGCTCGATCAAAGTTAATCAAGGGCTGATGTTCCTTGATCTTGATCACGAGATCTGGATTTGCAATAAGTGCACGTCCCCATGTCACCATATCAAGACGACCCGAAGAAAGTTCTTCCTCAGCCTGCTCAGGAGACAGTGATGCCCCTCCGATAATAATTCCCTGCCAAAGTGGTCGTACAATATCGATCACTCTTGCCGATGTTTTATAATAGTCAGCATTGGCACATGATATATCCAGCATATTTAAACCCGATTTTGCAAAGGTCAGAATGAGATACTCAAGCATCGATTCCATATTGATCCAGTTATAAAGACCATTCATTTCACGTGAAGGGCTTATTCTAACCATTGTTTTTTCGGCTCCAACTTCAGCAAGAACTTCCCTTAATAATTCAACACCAAAGCGGCAGCGATTCTCAATACTTCCTCCATAAATATCTGTGCGGTCATTTACCCGACTATCAAAAAATTGATCGGCTAAATATCCGTGACCCATATGGATTTGAACCCCATCAAAACCAGCCGCTATTGCTCTTCGAGCTGCTTCGCGATACATTTTATAAATTTTTGGCATTTCCTCGACAGTTAAAGCTCTTGGTATCCCAAATGTTTTATTGTTTTGGCGATTTATTCCTGCTGCTGCCCTTGAGGTCGAAGAAACTGGAGGTTGCCCACCAGTAAAATCAGTATGAGAAATTCGTCCACAATGCCAAAGTTGACAAAAAATCTTTCCCCCAGCCGCTTGCACAGCTTGCACTACAGGTGTCCAACTCGCCGCCTGTTCGTCATTTGCAATATATGGAACATTATTATAACCATCACCTGATTGATCAATAATCACGCCTTCGGTTAAAATAAGTCCAACTCCTCCCGCAGCGCGCTTACGATAATATTCTGCAATCTGCGGGGTAGCCAAATGGTTTAGAGCCCCATTTCTGGTCATTGCTGACATCACGACACGACTTTGGACACTTCCTAATCCCACGAAATTGGCTGGCGAAATAAGTTTTTTGTTCATCTGTACCTTTCAAATAAAGTTTTAAAATAGGGGCGAGCCAAATATTCAGATAGGGCAATTCTCCATGGACGTTGTCGATCTAAGCTTTCTTCGATCATTCGTTTATTTTCAAGAATCGCTCTATCTGGTCGACGTGCCTTCTCGTTTCGCGCAACCCTATGCGCAGATACTTTTTCAATCCGAATAAGGTTCGTTAAGCCTAGGTCTTCTACACATGCAACGGCGACATCATAAAACGAAGCCTCACCTTGAGAGGACATAGAATATAATCCAGATTTATTCTCATTCAAAAGCAAAATAGAATTTCGCGCAAGATCTAAAGTCCAAGTTGGCTGCCAGATTCGATCACCAACTTGGTAAGTACTTACTCCCTCTGATAATAATTGTGCTATTTTTCGCGTCAACAAACCGACGAAATTTTTATCATTTTCTTCACCACCAAAAAAACCTGCCATACGCACAATCAATGCTTGTGGCAAATTTTGTAAAATTAATTTCTCTGCTTCAAGCTTACATTGACCGTAAACAGAAAGTGGCTGTGGATTTGTTTTTTCTGTAATTGGCAACTCTTGACCGTCAAAAATTAAAAAAGATTGTGGGTAAAAAATTTGAGCACCTGTTTGAACAGCTAATTCTATAATATTCGCAGTTCCATCAACCTGTATGGCACGACAACGTTCGGGCTCAATTTCGCAGCGCTCGGCATTCACATCGGCAGCGCAGTGGATAATCACATCTGGCTGTATTCGCTCAAGCCGTAAGACATTTGCACGATCAGTAACGTCTAATTCCGCATGAGAAAATGCAAAAACTTCCTTCACTGGTTCAGTGCTAAGGGCTTCGCTAAAGGCACGTCCAAGCATTCCGGTCGCGCCAGTAATCAAAATATTTTTACCAGTTAATGACTGTTTCTTGAATAGGTTCATTCAACTTCCTTGCTCTTTCAAATTTATCAGCTCAGTCCCGATCATTCAGTTCTAAGTTTGCTTGCTTAAGATCATCTCATAGGAAAAAGCAATATTTTGTTTGTTATTTAGAATGAATTTGACTTTATATTCTAAATACATGATATCAACAAAGCTGCTGCTAGTATAACGATTGGTTACGTTGCTTTAAACTCATCGACCACCACTTACTCCATCTCAACTTGAAGGTGAGTTTGGGCAGGCTAAGCGCCGCTTTGGATTAGACTGCGTCGTGACGAAATTGGCTCATACTTTAGTCTCTTTTTCAGCAAGCCCTATTTATCACTTCGCCAATTCATTCCAATTGAATGTTACATCGGGAAAAGCAAGAATTGATAGAATATCATTCTCATCGTAACGCCTAATTAACTTATATCCATTTGCCGATGGTTGCGAATATCCTTCGATCGCTTTTTTATTCACATCAAACAACCACATTTCAGGAATCCCTGCCGCCGAGTATAGAGGAGCTTTTACTTCGCGATCGTAATCAATGGAACTATCAGCAACCTCGATAATTAACAAAATATCCTCTGGCGTTGGTAATCCCTCTTCATAAAAATCATCACGAAATTTCAAGATGGCAATATCTGGCTGTGGCTCAGAGTTATCATTTAGACGAATTGAGTTTTGCGGCCAGATGATAGCCTTGCCAAAAAGACGATTAGTAAATATTGCATTCAGTCGAGCAACACAGGTAGCGTGTTTTCTGCCAATTGGGGACATGGTTGTAATTTCTCCGTTAATTAGCTCAATGCGATCGCCCTCTTGGAAAACACCAACTTCGTGCATGAGATGATATTGATGGGTTGTCAATAGGAACTTATTCGCCAACTTATTCTGGTTTTGCGTCAGCAATTGAACTGTCATAAGCTTAGAATTAGGTAGGTTGGAGTGATATTTACGATCATCATAGCTCAGCCTATAGTAATTCTAAGAGAGTGCGTCCCGAAGGGGCGCACTCTCTTAGTTCGATGAAAATAATTAGCGATCGCGAGAAATCATGACAGGTTTACGTAAAATTATCTGTTCTACCCAAGGCGCAATTGACCTTCAAATTAATGGAGCATTAGGAATTCCTTTTAACGATCTAAATCGCGATCGCGCTGCTAAGTTATCAGACATTTGTCAATTTTTATATCAACAGGGACTAGATGGATTTTTGCCTACCCTTGTTACTACATCCATCGAACAAATACATCGATCGCTATTTTTCCTAGCCGAAGCGATCGCCCATCAAAAGCAAAATCCCGATCCTCACGAAGCCAAAATTTTAGGAGTTCATCTCGAAGGACCTTTTCTACATCCCGATAAGCGGGGTGCACATCCCCAACAGCATCTATTACCGCTTAATCTCGATACATTACGGCAGGTGTTAGGTGATTACGCTGACATTATTAAATTAGTTACCCTCGCGCCCGAACTCGATCCATCGGGGGAAACGATTCAATATTTACGCGATCGCCAAATCATCGTTAGTCTTGGTCACTCTACGGCAAATGCTGAACAAACAAGAATAGCGATCGACCAAGGGGCAACGATGGTCACCCATGCCTTTAATGCGATGCCCAGTTTGCATCATCGTGATGTGGGGCTATTGGGCGCAGCAATATTAAGCGATCGGGTTTGGTGCGGATTAATCGCCGATGGAGTTCATGTTTCGCCCGAAATGATCCAACTGCTCTATCGGATGAAAAAACAAATTTTTCTGGTCAGTGATGCCCTTGCGCCCCTTGGTTTGCCCGATGGCACTTATCCTTGGGACGATCGCCAAATTACGATTCAAAACGGTACAGCGAGATTACCCGATGGCACGCTTTCAGGTACGACGTTGCCCTTAATCAAGGCAGTCAATAATTTGATCGAGTGGGGAGTTTGTGAACCAGAAAATGCAATTAACTTAGCGATCGACGCTCCACGCCTTGCCATAAATCTTGAAATCGATCAAAATGCGCCTCAGAGGCTCACTTGGTGCAGTTACTCGTTCTCTTGTCCTGCTCCACCCAATTTTAAATCCGTCCGTACTTCTTGGGTTTGTGAAGTTAATTGATAGGGCTAAACCTCCGAGGCTAAGCTTGTCTCGGACACAATATCAAATCCAGACTTAACAGCACCATTAAGATGGCGATCGCTATCAATATCTGTTTGTGGTTGGTGCATTTTTAAAATCATGGCAAGACTTTGCTTGAGCTTAGTTCTAGGAACAACCGCATCCACAAACCCATGATCGAGCAAATATTCGGATGACTGAAAACCTTCAGGAATTTTTTGCTTAAGGGTTTGCTCGATGACCCGTCGTCCCGTAAAACCGATCAAAGCTTTTGGCTCAGCTAAAATCAAATCCCCAAGCATTGCAAAACTTGCAGTTACGCCGCCCGTTGTGGGATTAGTCAAAATGGGAATATACAGCAAATTTGCCTGACGATGACGTTCAAGAGCCGCCGAAGTCTTTGCCATTTGCATTAAGCTCAAAATCCCTTCTTGCATTCGCGCCCCACCAGAAGCGCAAAAGATCAAAGCAGGATAACGCTTTGCTGTCGCAGTTTCCAGCATACGAGTGATCTTTTCGCCAACAACCGAACCCATACTGCCGCCCATAAAGCGGAAATCCATCACCGCAAGGGCTGCGTCACAACCATCGATCTTGCCAGTGCCAGTGATCACCCCATCACTTAAGCCAGTTTTTTGGCGATATTCTTTAATGCGATCGATATAGGGCTTACGATCTTTAAATCCTAGCGGATCGCAGGAAGTTAAATCCGCATCCATCTCTTGCCATGTCCCCGCATCGATCAACTGAGCTATGCGCTCGTAGGCATTAACTTGATTGTGATGACCGCATTCGGGACAAACCATCAAATTGGTCTTTAAGTCCTTAACGTAGGTCAAAGCACCACAACTAGAACATTTGTGCCACAACCCGTCAGGAATTTCGCGTTCTTGAGAGTCTTGATTGAGATTAGGACTTTTGCGGCGATATGCTTCACTTGCGCGCGAACGCGTTTCGGCAAACCAATCAAACAGTGACATAGCGGCTCACGGTTTACAGAACAAGCTTACAGTCGTTAATAGCAATAACAACTGTAGCTAAAAATACGAGGATAACTCTGTCATCATACAGTGCTTTGCGCTCTCAGTAAAACAGAGGGGATGCCGAACATCTCCCTTCTGCTTTATTCTAAGGTGTCGCTATTGCTAGGCTTTTGCTTAACCCGCTCGACTTGAGAGTATTTTTCAACGGCTTGAGTTAATTCAAACAATGATTGCTGTAAAGGTTTAATGGCAATTTGAAGATCCTCGTAGGTAGCATCTTCAGATTCGTAGAGATTTTTGAGGGTTTCCACATTTTTGAGTGGAGTTTCACGCATACTTTGACTGATTACGGTAGGACCATTGTCTCTAAGAATTTCTTCGACAGTACGAATGAGGTTAGAAGATTGGTTGCGCATATTGGCAAGCTCGCGACGAGCCTCATCTTCTTCGGAATAGACTTCAGCCTCCATCCGCATTCTCTCAATTTCACTAGGGCTTAAGCCACCAGTGTTAGTGATACTGATACTCTGCTCGACCCCAGTATCAATATCGCGGGCAGATACCTTAAGGATGCCATTAGCATCGATATCAAAGGAAACTTCAATCTGAGGAATTCCCCTTGGCGCAGGACGAATACCTTCTAACTCAAATTTACCAAGGCTTTTATTGTCTTTTGCCATGGCTCGTTCGCCCTGAAGGACGTGGATTTCTACCGCTGATTGGTTGTCAACGGCTGTAGAGAAAATCTGAGACTTACTTGTAGGGATTGTGGTATTGCGTTCTAGGTTCTTGGTAAATACGCCACCTTGTGTTTCCAATCCGATTGACAGAGGAATTACATCTAATAACAGTAAATCCTTGACTTCGCCACCGAGAATGCCAGCTTGAACGGCGGCACCGATCGCTACGGCTTCATCGGGATTAACGGATTGGTCTGGCTTTTTACCATCGAAAAATTTCGATATGGCTTCCTGTACTGAAGGAATGCGGGTGGAACCACCAACCAAAATAATGCGGTTGATTTCCTTAGGCAATAGCCCTGCATCTTTCAAAGCTTGGGCAGTAGGTTCGAGGGTGGCTTTGACAAGAGGCGCGGTAATTTCATCAAACTTAGAGCGGGTGAAATCTAGCTCAATTGTCTTGGGACCGCTAGCATCAGCGGCAATAAATGGCAAGCTGATTAAGGTGGAAGGGGCGCTAGAAAGTTCGATCTTGGCTTTTTCGGCGGCTTCCTTGAGTCGCTGTAAGGCGGTCTTATCGGCAGCTAAATCAATCCCTTCTTTTTGTTTGAAATCAGCCAATAGCCAATCAACGATCGCTGCGTCAAAGTCATCACCCCCAAGGTGATTATTACCAGAAGTTGCTTTGACTTCAAAAATACCATCGCCCAGTTGCAGTACGGACACATCAAACGTACCGCCACCAAGGTCAAATACTAAAACAATTTGATCTTGATCTTGTTTATCTAAACCATAGGCAAGGGCGGCGGCGGTAGGCTCATTGACAATCCGCAATACTTCCATCCCCGAAATTGCCCCAGCATCTTTTGTTGCCTGACGCTGAGTATCGGTGAAGTATGCAGGAACCGTAATGACCGCCTGAGTCACTTCTTCGCCCAGATAGTTTTCGGCATCCTGCTTTAACTTTTGCAGGATCATTGCCGAAATTTCTTGAGGGGTATAGGTCTTTTCGCCAATTTGGACATCGACAGTTTCATCTTTACCTTTGACTGCCCTATAGGGAACCCGCCGACGCTCCTCTTCGGTCTCGCCCCAGCCGCGCCCAATGAAACGCTTAATACTATAGACCGTATTTACGGAGTTGGTAACAGATTGTCGCTTCGCTACCTGTCCTACAATGCGCTCGTTGCTATCTTTGACAAAGGCAACAATACTCGGTGTGGTGCGTCCACCTTCAGCACTGGAGATGACAACGGGTTTACCACCCTCTAAAACCGAAACACAACTGTTTGTCGTACCAAGGTCGATCCCAATTACTTTCGACATAATCGTCAGTTCCGTTACAAAGCTTTTTTAAAAGTCTAGCTTAATGAATTTCTGAATAATGTACCCTAAGAATGCCTTTCAAGATGCAATGGCGATCGCATCTTGAAATATTTAATCTAGTTAGCTTCACTAGATGCATTTTCGGCAGCGTTATCTGCGGATGCTGGATTGCCATCACCGCCAATTTTGCCCGAAGAAACTTTGACAAGAGCATGACGCAAAACGCGATCGTCGCTGACTAAATATCCAGGACGTAACTCTTCAGTAATTAATCCCTCTTCGTAGTCAGGGGATGGCTCCTGCATGATAGCTTCGTGGAAATTGGGATCGAAATCTTGTCCGATACATTCCATTCTTGCCACACCAGTTTCCTTGAGGCACTTAAGCAATTGCTTATATACCGACTGGTAACTTTTATGAATTGAGGCTTCACCGTCAGTTTTAGGCGAAATCTGCAACTGTGCCCTCTCAAAATCATCGACTACGGGCAAGATTTTCTTGAGGATTTTACCTGTAATCGTGCCTTCTTGCTCTTCTTTATCGCGCTCTGTGCGCTTACGAAAATTCTCGAAGTCAGCATATAGACGCAAGTACTGTTGCTTGCGATCATCTAGTTGCTCTCTTAGAGATGTTGATTCGGCAATTAAGTTATTAATTTTTTCTAGCGTGGCTGCTGCCGCCGCATTTGCTTTGCTTGCTTCAGACTTTGTTTCGCTAGCTGCCGCAGAAGCAGGACTAACTTCTGTTTGAGATACTTCGGGACTTGAGTCTTGATTTAACTCTTCGGTTGCCAGTTGTTGCAGCCGTGACTCAAGAACCTCATCATCTTCATCAATGAGGTCATCAGAATTTAGTTGGTTTTCTTCTTCGATCATTACGGTGATACTCTTTTAGCGCTTTTTAGACTAGCAGTAAATTGCTAAGAGTTAAAATTTAAGTGTCAATTCTGACGTTTTTTGTCAGTCATTTCGATTTTACTCTTTATGTGAGTTCACGTATAGACCTTAATAATTTTCTCAGCCTAGCGTGTTACTTAAGATATTGTTTTTATTTTAGATTCCTAAACTTGTCGGGATGCGATCACGGTTGGTGCGATCGCCATGCGATTAATGTATGTAGCCCCTCATGTAAAGACTCTTTTCCAAAGAAGCAAAAAATTCTTCGCGATCGCTTTCTTGGTAAGTTTTTTCAACCTGCTCCCAACCTTCATTACCTTCACCCAACATATACTTATCCGCCAAATAAGCGGATAGTGCGCTTTTCAAGGAATAAGGATCATGTGTAGTATCAACAATTTCCCAGATTCCTTCCATGTCCTTTCTAATTTCTGTTTGGAATAGCCTCGTTACGTCAACAAACTCTCCATTGTGAAAGTGGAAGATCTGCAAAGGTTTAACCGATCCAGCAAATCGTTTATCCCAGCTGACAAACTCAATATTTTCATCATTGTCGAGATCTTTCAAGTAAGGTCTGTCAACAAAAAACCATTCTGATTCATTAGAAATGAATTTCCCACTATTAGGATCGTAGTAATAAATTAAATATATTGAGCAACACTTATTTCCTCTCGTAAATGATTGAAATATGACTTCAGGTAAGCTTTCTTTCTCTAAAGCTAGTATTTTTAAAGTAAGTGAAATGCGAAATTGAAGACGGTCATTATCTATTGCCGTATCCGTAATTAGTCTGTCATCCTTAAAAATCTGTAAGTTAATATTACTAATGGGGCTGTTAAACAAATAAACAGATCTAAATGAAGTTACTGCTTTTATATTATCTAAACTTGAAGTTTGCTTAAATTGATAATTTGCCTTCTCTAATGAATGTAAAAATAATGAGGAAAAGAAACTATGATCTATCTTTCCCTGATAGCAATTGTATTTTTGATTGTATTTATAGATTAGAAGAGATTTGCCGTCGGACACAACAACCTCCAATTCACCGTCATTATCAATATCAGTAACATCATAATATTTGTGTAAAAAAAATGATAAATTGTTTTTATATTCACTAAGATATTTGCTATTGTAGGTATTTTTAAGGTTATTATTAGAATTGTCAGATAAAATTTTCTTTGTGAATACAAGTTCATTGTTACGATAAATTTTAAACTTTTGTTGATTTATTGTTTGAAAATTTGATGTTTTTGATTCTAAGAAATTACTTTCCAGATAAGAATATTCAGCTATAATATTTCCCGAACTTGCAATTTTCTGTACAAATGTTTTGCCTTCAAAAGATGGAGTGTTTTCAGTTTCTGTCGGAATTGAAGAACAACTGGTAGTTTTTGTCTCTGCTTGGACTGGAACGGTTTTTATTATTGAGATTTCAGGATTGGCAATGTCTTGAAGATGGTTTTGCCCCGTTAAGATAATTGATAGGACGAGAGAGACTAAAAACAGAATTATATAATTTCTCATAAACTAGACCTTTCAAGCATATGAATATTAAACTGTTTTCGTTTTTTTGTCTGTATATAGCTATAGTCATACCAAATCACAAAATGGCGTAGCCATTTTGTGATTTTAAAACCCTTACTGGATTTGTTTTTCAATTCCCAAAAGTGTAGCTACACTTTTGGGAATTGGTATTACTATTAATGATGGGCGGCGCGAAGCGCTGACCATTATTATTTAAATCTCTGTCGTCTTTTCTGCAAAAAATTGCTGGCAAATTTCAAAGGGAAGGCAAGCAATTAAGCGTTGATTTGGTGGAATTACCACTGTCGGCTACATTGCCAGAGGCTAAGGAGCAAAAATATTTGCGGACGATCGGATCGAGGTTAACTGCATTGGTGAAATCCGCAGATTCAATACTGCCAATGTTTTCGACGATCGCATTGCGAAAATTTGCACTGTTGAGATTTGCGCCCGCAAACTCGATCAAAACTAATTTTGCTGCCGTTAGATTGGCAGAGCTGAGATTGGCGTTGGAGAGATTGGTTAAATTTAGCTCAGCCGATCGCAAGTCAGCAGCAGATAGGTCAGCGCCTTCTAAAATTGCATCATTCAGGTTAGCCGCACTTAAATTGCTGTCGCTAAGATTTGCCTTAACGAGATTGGCTTTGCGGAGGTTTGTTAATACCAAATTAGCCCCTTTGAGGTTAGCCGAATTGAGATCGGCTTCGCCCAAGTTAGTTTTCATCAGTTCCGCTTTTTGCAAATTAGCCGAGCCTAACTTAGCCTGAAATAAATTGACCCGCAACAAATTTGCCTGAGACAAATTCGCTTCAGTGAAGTTGGAAAAAGACAGGTCGGCATCAATGGCACTGGCGTTACTTAAATCCCCGCCTCGTAGATCGACCTTAACGATCTTTACGCCGTTTAAATTTGCGTTTTTCAGAATAACTTGGCGAAGATCGACCCGTTCGAGGACTGAGCCACTGAGATTAATATTGCTAAAGTCTTGACCTTGTAAGCGATCGCTCTGTCCGCCGATCAACTGAATAGAGTGGAAATCTCGCTGACCTTCAGCATATTTCGCTTGTAATGTTGCAGCAGTAATAGGGGTTAATTTGGTGCTAGGTGAAGCGATCGGCGTTGGGGAACTGGGAGTCGTTGGGGAATTGCTGGGCGTTGGGGAATTGCTGGGCGTTGGGGAATTGCTGATTGTGGGGGAACTGGTGGGTTTAAGGGAACTTAAGGGGGCATTGCTAGGTGTAGTTATCGCAATTGGTGGGGATGGACTTTTTTTGATGAACCACAGTCCCAAACCTGTCATCGCTAGCAAAGCCAAACCTACCCATAAAAACCTGCGAGATTGGGGCTTTTTTATATGGCTTGTTGATTGGTAATCTTGCCGATCTTTACTGCGGTCTTTATCTTTACTGCTGCGTTCTTTGTCGCGATCCTCGCTGCGACATCGACGGATGAGGCGATCGCATAGCTCGCGAGTTTCATCATCGGGAATATTGGCGATCGATTGAAAAACTGGTGATAATTCAGGTTCCTGAAAGTCATTTTGCCTAAAAATTAAATTTTTGTTATCTTCATGGAAGGTTTCCCAAAGATTGGGCTGACTGGCTAGGGCGCGAAGAGATAGTGAAATTACCTCAAAGGAAAATTCATCAAGGCGATCGCCGAAGTCATGGAGCGATCGCGTTGGCGGCTGATAATTAGGATGACCCACCTCAAGGGGGGGAGTGCCTCGCAAGGCAGGAACGTACATGCCGTCATAGTCCACTAGTTTGAGTTCCCCCCGAGCATCCACCATAATATTGCCATGCTGCAAATCTCCATGGGCGATGCCCACTTGTTGCAGATCCTTTTGTAATTGTTTTAATTGACGCTCTAGGCGCAGGAGTACTTGGGAATCGTCAATATATTCACCGATGTAGCGATCTAGCTCCGAGCCATCGACCCAATCCATTTTCAGGATTGGATACCATTCGCCTTTCACCAGAATGCCTTGAGTGAGAAATTCAAAGGCAACTAAGTAAGGGATTGGGTGCTGGCTGAGATAGTCACCGATCAACCTGTAACGTTGCTGTACGTCCGATTGCGGAATCCTTGTAAAGCAACGCACTGCCCAAGCCCGATTACCTTTTGTAAGCTTATAAACTGTGGCGAAGTTTCCCGACCAGAGCAATACTCTTCCCCGCGAATTTTTCGTAGTGCTGGCCTGCTTGAGTTCGGGATCGGCAAAACAAAGATGGGGATTTTGCACCGCGATCGTAAAGTCAATATTTAACGGCCAAGTTTGAATTGTCATGACTCACAATTTTGAGGCATAGGAGCGGCTGAAGTTTCCTGAATTTGCACACATAGCAAGGTGGTATCGTCATTGGCGATGGCACGCCGATCGCGCAATTCATTTACCCATTCGGCAAAGGAGGCTTGCGAATCGATCTCCTCTAATTTTACCCAAGGATCTTGATTTGCTTCGATTTGCTTCAAAATCCAGCAAGCGATCGCATCGGTGGTCAGATAAAAGCGATCGCCAATTTTTGCCTCTCCCTGTATTTGGGATATAGGGATATTTGCCGCTTGTCCGTGAGTACCAATTAATTTGGGACAATTACTAAATTCTTGACTATTTTGCAGCGGGAAACTTTTATACAAAAGGCGATCGCGTACGATAAATAAACAGGAGTCACCCACGGCAAGGGATTTCCAACTCAAGTTAGTAAAAACTTCTAAGCTTAAAAAGGTCGCAAAGGCTCCCGCTCCTGCCTTGCGTTTAGCAAACCAAGATAAATTCTGACGGGCTAGCCATTGCTGCCAATTTGTTTGCAATGGCAATAGCCAATTAGCCGCACAGCCATAAATTTCCTGCCAAGGGCAACGACGATCTACAAAAGCTGTAACCAATTCTTTTGCCCATTCCCTCGCAAAGGAAGACTCAGTTGCCCCATCAGATAACGCGATCGATATTCTGGCGTTACATTTCGCAAAATGCCAAATGTCTTCACATTCAGTAGGGGTATTGCCTGCTTTTTGGACAGAAAAACTCTGAATTAAATCGCCATGGGCGTTATTTTCTAGATTGCTTTTTAGATTGTTTTCTAGATCTTTTTCTTTGCTCGGAGATGCTTTGAGGGATGAAGTGTATAAATTGCGATCGCCATATTTTTGAGCATTTACAGAAATATCTTTAAAGCCCAAACTTGCATACCCATGTTGAGGATGCGCTCCCAAGAGAGGATTAGTGCGAAAAGATCTAAACACAATATTATTTGCGATCGGCAACTCGATCAACAACTTGATTTCGGTAAGTTCAAGGTCACACCTTAGCACATTAACCCAAAGGAAAAGGCATTCATTAAGTACCTCAGATTAAAATCCAGATCTAAAACCTGCGGCGAACGCGCAGCGTTCGCCGCAGGTTTTAGGGAGCTACTTAGGCGATCGCTAAAGATGCTAACGGTTGTGGGATCGAAGCACTCGGCGCGGAAAATTCTCCAGTCACCACAAACTCAAGTCTCAATTTCAGCCAGCGCATTGTATTTGGATCGGTGGTAACGATCGCCGCCGCAGGCTGAGGAATTTGCTTTTTAATACCTGCCATCTCAGGGGCTTCTAAAAAAGCAGGCTGCTCGATCAACCAAAAGTTAATTTCCTTATTGCGGGCTTCAAAATTGCGCCGACGTTCCGATAGTGTTTCACCCAAAGGTTTCCCCTCGTCTTCACACAAATACTTACGGCTAGCAGCCACGAAATAATATTGTTGGGACTCTGACATAAATTTTTTTCTTAACAAGGTAATAGCTTGTAAAGCCAAATCTATGTTATCGCTAATTTAACTTGCAGAACTTTGCAATAGATTAAGCTGGGGCGTGAGTTCTAAAACGCTATTTAAAACTAGATCGGCTCCATTTTCCTTGAGTAAAGAGGCATAGCGATCGCGTAAATCGGGGCTGACATGGGGAGGAATTACCCCAACCGCAACATATCGATAACTGGGATCAAAGTCCCTCGCCTTCACTACCGTCAGCATATCTGCAACGGTGTCCCCCGCATAAACAATAGTATTGGCAACCCCTCCTTGCTTTTGTTCAATTTGCTTCGTGGCTAATAACAGCCCCGTTGGGTCGGGCTTACCCGCAGCATCTTCCATCGCGATCAATATGGGTAGGTCGATTGCCAAGCGTTGCAATACATAACTCGCTGAAGCCCGCGTTGCGCCACTAAAAAAGCCCCAGCTAATCCCTGCGATCGTTAACTCTTGAAAATATGCAGAAGTCGCAATCAGAGGTTCTGTGGCAATATAACCATCAGACCAATCAGAATTCAGACCCCGATAACGACTCTGAAAAAAGCTCACGATCTCTTCATAGGCGATCGGGATTTCCTTACCTAAGCGATGCAAATATCTCGCGATCATTTCCTGTGAAGCTTCCCAGTCATTATTCCAAAGCCCCTCAGCCTTTAAATCATCGATTTCTTCAGGGGTAGGACGATAGTCTGAATTTGTCAAAGTTTTAACAAAATGCTCGACTGTATCCGCTAAAGCTCGACGATACGAGCCAGAGACATCGCGTATTACGCCATCAATATCAAACACAAAAATACTTTTATTTGATAGTTTTAAATCAACTTTAGATGTTTCAATCATGTTATAGTGCAAGATCGCTACTTTAATATGTAATTTAAATTTTCTTGGAGGTAGGTAGCATTGTCACAGTTTATTCTAAAAATCTTATGGTTAGAGAATAATGTAGCCCTTGCCGTCGATCAAGTCGTTGGCAAAGGTTTCAGCCCTCTCACCAAGTATTTCTTCTGGCCCCGTGATGATGCTTGGGATCAACTTAAATCAGAAATGGAAAGTAAGCCTTGGATCGCCGATCAAGATCGGATCGAGATTTTAAATAAGGCAACTGAAGTAATTAATTACTGGCAGCAAGAAGGCAAAAATCGCCCCATGACAGAGGCTCAAGGTAAATTCCCTGATGTCATATTTACTGGTAGTAACTAGTAATTATCCCAAAATCAAAAAAACAAAGGCGATGAATATCATCGCCTTTGTTTTTTATGTCAATAGATATTTCACATATCCATTAATTTTATTTGTCAAGTTCGGGCATCGAAAGAACTGCTTCAGTCTCACGGTCAATCCCCTTTTCAAAGCCAGCAACAGCAGCGCGAGCGCGACCAGCGTGCCATAGGTGACCAACTAAGAACATAAAGGATAAAACGAAGTGGGAAGTCGACAACCAAGAACGAGGAGAAACGAAGTTTACTGCATTAATTTCAGTGATAACACCACCTACTGAGTTCAAAGAACCCAAAGGAGCGTGAGTCATGTACTCAGCAGCACGACGCACTTGCCAAGGCTGAACGTCATTCTTAAGTTTGTCAATATCGAGACCATTAGGACCACGCAATGGCTCCAACCAAGGACCACGGAAATCCCAGAAACGCATGGTTTCACCACCAAAGATGATTTCGCCCGAAGGAGAGCGCATCAGGTACTTACCTAGACCCGTAGGACCTTGAGAAGTTGCAATATTTGCACCCAACTTTTGGTCGCGGACGAGATAGGTGAAGGCTTGAGACTGAGAAGCTTCAGCGCCAGTAGGACCGAAGAACTCACTAGGATAAACAGTATTGTTAAACCACACGAAGCAAGTAGCAATAAATGCCATCAAGCTCAATGCACCAAGGCTGTAAGAAAGATATGCTTCACCAGACCAAACCAGCGCACGTCTTGCCCATCCGAAAGGCTTAGTGAGAATATGCCAGATACCGCCACTGATGCAAATCAAGCCGATCCAAATATGTCCGCCAACTACGTCTTCAAGGTTGTTAACGCCAACGATATTTCCTTCTCCACCAAAGGGCGAATTAAGCAAATAGCCGAAGATAACCACAGGGTTGATCGTTGGGTTGGTAATGACACGAACATCGCCACCACCAGGAGCCCATGTGTCGTATAGTCCACCAAAAAACATCGCTTTGAATACGAGCAATAAAGCACCGCAGCCCAATAGGATCAGGTGATACCCGATAATATTGGTCATTTGGTTTTTGTCTTTCCAGTCGTAACCAAAGAAGGAAGAATAGTTTTCTAAAACTTCAGGGCCGCGTAGCGCATGGTAGATACCACCGAAACCAAGCACAGCGGAAGAGATAAGGTGTAAAACACCAACTACAAAGTAGGGGAAAACATCAACTACTTCGCCGCCAGCGCCAACGCCCCAGCCTTGAGTCGCAAGGTGAGGTAGAAGGATAAAGCCTTGCTCGTACATTGGCTTTTCAGGAACAAAGTGGGCGACCTCAAACAAGGTCATTGCGCCAGCCCAGAATACAATCAAACCAGCGTGAGCTACGTGAGCGCCCAGCAGTTTGCCAGAAAGGTTAATGAGTCGTGCGTTGCCAGACCACCAAGCAAAACCTGATGTATCTTGTGTACGCCCGCCCACTCCTAGCGAGTTTAAGTTAATGGTCGTCGTCACGAGAGATTATCTCCAGAAAACTTTTTATAGGGTTAAAGTGAAAAAAAGCGAATGGTGCAAATAATTTTTTAGCTATCAGAAATCAGCTTTGTAGCTGCTAACGTCTAGAGGTTTGATGAGAATCATCATAATCTAAAAACTAGCCCAACTGCGTTGATATCCGATAGCTAAGTTGTTTCTAAAAGATTTTGTACAGATTCAGGAAATGTACAAAATCTTTTGAGTTAAGAAGTTTACAATGCGTTACCGCGAGGCAATACTTCTTCAGGGAAGATGAATCTTTCAGCAGGTTGGTCTTGAGGAGCCATCCATGCGCGAATACCTTCGTTCAAGAGTAGGTTCTTGGTGTAGAAGGTTTCAAATTCAGGATCTTCTGCGGCGCGGACTTCTTGAGATACAAAGTCATAAGCACGCAGGTTCAATGCTAGACCGACGATACCGACGCTGCTGAACCATAGTCCAGTTACGGGTACGAATAGCATAAAGAAGTGCAACCAACGCTTGTTGGAGAAAGCAATACCGAAAATTTGGCTCCAGAAGCGATTAGCGGTAACCATGGAGTAGGTTTCTTCAGCTTGGGTGGGGTTGAAAGCCTTGAAGGTGTTAGAGCTTGAACCGTCACCATCTTCAAACAAGGTGTTTTCAACGGTTGCACCGTGGATTGCACAGAGCAATGCACCACCGAGGATACCTGCAACGCCCATCATGTGGAAGGGGTTTAGAGTCCAGTTGTGAAAACCTTGAAGGAATAGGATGAAGCGGAAAATACCAGCTACGCCAAAGGTAGGACCGAAGAACCAACCAGATTGACCCAAGGGGTACATCAAGAATACGGATACGAATACGGCGATAGGACCTGAGAAAGCGATCGCATTATAAGGACGGATACCGACTAGACGTGCAATTTCAAATTGACGAAGCATGAAGCCAATCAATGCAAATGCGCCGTGAAGTGCTAGGAATGTCCACAAACCGCCAATTTGACACCAGCGGGTGAAATCGCCCTGTGCTTCAGGTCCCCAGAGCAAGAGCAGGGAGTGACCAACGCTCAATGCTGGAGAAGATACCGCTACGGTCAAAATGTTGCATCCTTCGAGGAAGCTAGAAGCTAGACCGTGGGTATACCAAGAAGATACAAAGGTGATACCTGTAAACCAGCCACCAATAGATAAAAATGCGGTGGGGAACAGCAATAAGCCACTCCAACCAATAAATACAAATCTGTCGCGCTTTAGCCAGTCGTCGATGATGTCAAACCATCCTCTTTCGACTTCTTGCGACCTGCCCATTGCAATGGTCATAATCTTAAATCCTGCTTTAACTACGAGTATTTATATGGATTTCAAATCAGCTTAACACATCTTTACGTTTGCCTTATTGCAAAATACTTAAAACATTCAAAGCTTTACTGAGTAAACTTTTGAGTCGTATTTATAAGGTATATACATTCGACAACAAACCTTAAAAAAGTGTTAAGGAGTCTATTGCCTACCTCTAAAGGAGTAGGAATTAGTAAATTAGTATATTTAATTAACAATATAGCAGCACTAAATCCAGTCATTCTCAAAATGCTTTAAGGAGACAAGATTGATCTTTAGCTTTATATTAATAGCCTAAGTATTTGTACTTATAGCCACAGTTACTTGAATTAGGACAAATCAAAACCCAATAATTAATTGGCGGCGCTTCGCACCGCCAATTAATTATTGGGTTTTATGTCCTAGTACACTTGGCGACAGTTATATGAACTTAATAAATAAGTGGACTTGATTAAATATAAAACTCTAAAACCTGCGGCGCACGAGCCTCGTGCGCCGCAGGTTTTAGATTAGACATTAGCAAAAGATTTGTAATGATTCTCCTCAAAATAGGCGATCGCGATCGCATCTTTATCTTGAAAAGCAGTGCAATATTATTGAAACAGCAATTTGCAGCCACAGGTAATAGCCATGACTAGACAAGTTGAACTTAACCAGCCAGAACTTGATCGTGATTTGATCGCGGATCTGCCACAAGATACAGTCATCCCCCCTAAGCCAAAAAAAGCTAGGCGATGGCTCTTGCGTTCGATCATTTATGGCTCGATGGGTTTTGGGCTAATTGCTTTGGTATTACCCTCTTTTACTGGTTGTGGAAATAAGGCTAAGAGTTCTGAGGGCAGAACTTATGTAGGTAGTATGAATAGAGCGCAACAGGCATTTTGGACTGAAAAACAATCCTTTGGGCGATCGATTCCTGTTTTAGAACTGGGAATACAAGAAGAAACTGTTAACTTTAAATTTGAGATACAAAGTTTTGATCTTGTCACTTATCAATATGGAGTTCCTAAAAATGACAAGGTAAAAAGTTTTGTCGGAGCAGTATTTGTGGTACCTGAAAAATCTCAAACATATCAAGGCTCCAATCAAAAGGTAAATCAATCATCAGCATCACAACCAAGGGCAGAAAAAGAGCTAACTACGGTCACTATTCTTTGTGAATCTCCCCAAACTGGTGTACAGCAAAAGCTACCCAATCCATTTCTCCAAAATGGCACTCCAACCTGTGCTGAGGGAACTGTAGCGCTAAATTAGCTGTCTCGCTAAACTAACTTAACCAAGAGGTTGACCGATGGATAATATTGATGACTTCGTAATTGATGACTTCGTAATTGATGACTATGTAAATTATCGCTATCGTAATTTTCAGAATCAATCGTTTCAGCATGAATTTCGTCAAGGCGAAAAAAAGAGAGCTTACTTTACAGGCTCAAGATTGAAAAGTTGTGATTTTCGGGGAGCAAATCTAGCGGGTGCTGATTTCTCAGAAACAGCGATCAGTCGAGATAAGCAGAATTTCCAAAAGCAGATCATGCAAATGTCACTGCATATCATTTTGGGCATTCCCCTTGGATTAGTTGCGTGGGCTTTTGGGCAACTTATTGTAGTTGGGTGTGGCACTGAAGTCGCAGATCCCTATGGGTGGATCACAAATCCTTTTGTTTGGATATTTACCTTTGCGACGGCTGCCGCAATATCTCGAAGAAAGATCTTCTATATATACATGGGGCTAATTGGCTTAATGGTGATCGCGACCATTAACTCTACTGCTTTGCCGCTAGTCGCCCCAGTCGTGATGTTTGCCGCGTTTGTGATTTCTCTTTTTGGGCTATATCTGGGCTATCAAAAAGGGGCGATCGCAGTGGGGATGGTATGGATGGCGGTGGGAGTTTCGTCTGCAATTTCGGCTGGCTATAGCTGGCTCGAACATCACGAAATTCACTATGCAATCTTATTTGCCGTACTTGCACTTCTGCCTGCTGTTATGGCAACCAAGGCTTTTAATCTCCATTTTACAAAAGTCAAAATGGCGGCAATGACTTCTTTTCGTGGCGCAAATTTAGAAAATGCGCGATTTGTAAATGCAAATTTAGAAAATTGTGATTTTTTAGATGCAAACCTGCAAGGTGTGGATTGGTATGGTGCAACTTTTAAAAATTGCAAGTTTCCTAAAGATTTTTCAGATGGAAATGAGGCGATCGCTAAATATCCTGAAGTCAATCCAGAGATTGAACAAATGACTGTAAATACTTAACCATGCGCTGAATTAGTGATTGGAATGATGGAAATACCTGATGTTATCAAAGGAATACTAATCCTTGGCTTTGTATTCGTACCGATTGAAAAAGCATTAGCAGCTCATCACCAAAAACTATTACGTGAAGGTTGGTTTACCGATCTTTGTTATTATTTTTCAGGTTATTTTATTGGTCATGGCACAACAAAATTATTAATTGTATTTGTATTGATGAGCCAAGGATCAATACCGATATTATCTCGATTTGTCGGTCAACAGCCCCTTGTTTTGCAAGTAACTGCCGCAATATTCATTGGCGATTTGTGTTTTTATTGTGTTCATCGGCTATTGCACACTGTGCCTTGGTTATGGCGATTTCACGCCATCCATCATAGCTCGACGAATATTGATTGGTTAGCAACGGTACGTGTGCATCCCTTTGAGCAGATTTTAACAAAATCTTGCCAAATGATTCCTCTTTATTGGTTAGGATTTTCGACTGAAGCTTTGGCAATTTATGCAGTTTTTTCCAGCGCGATCGCCTTTTTTATTCATACGAATATTGGCATTAAATTTCCAATTTTAAAATGGATTATTGCTACCCCAGAGTTTCATCATTGGCATCACGATCGCTACCCCCAATTAAAGACTCAAAATTTGGCAGTACAGTTACCAATCATCGATTATATATTTGGCACTTGGTATATGCCCGATCAAAATTTGCCAAAGCAATATGGAACTGAACTGAATATTAAAACTAATTATTTCAAGCATTTAATTTATCCATTTACTCCATTTCTACCTAAAGAGGAAACTCATGGCTCCAGCAGATCGCATATCGATCCATAAATCGATCGACAACTTTAAGGGATTTATATCTCAGCCTAGATACTTAGTTCCTCTAGCTTTAATTGGCGCAGTGTGCTTAGCAGGCGCGGGAACCTTGAGCATCCTTGCCTATCAGCAGCACATGAGCTTGCCCGTTTACCTGCTAAGTTTTAGTACGCCTCAAATTTCTGTAGCAGAGTTAGCCAGTGGAAATCTAAAATCTGTAATATTGATCGATGTGCGATCGCCTGAAGAATACCAAGAGGATCGGATTGGCAATAGCGAGTTAGTGCCATTGGCGGATATTGAGTCAGGTTCTGGGATTCTACAACTGAAGGCGATCTTACAGGTTTATGAAAAAACTCACCAAGAAAAGCCAACGGTGATTTTGTACTGTACTTCAGGAATGCGATCGATTAAGGCGAACAAACAACTTCGTGATCGTGGCTATCAAGCATTAACGCTGACGGGTGGTATTACGGCATGGCGCAAGCAATTTGGGCGATCGCAGGATTTGTCAGTTTTAGCTACAAAATAAAAAAGCGCCAGCTTTGGCGCTTTTGAAATTTTTTTCTTTTTAAGTCGGGATGATAGGATTCGAACCTACGGCATCCTGCTCCCAAAGCAGGCGCGCTACCAAGCTGCGCTACATCCCGTTCCGAATAACCATGATACTACATGGTGGGCTAAATTTACAAAATAATTTTTTGAGATTGCAATTTTATAGCTACAGTCACTTGACTTAGGACAAATTAAACCCTAAGAATTGACTGGCGGCGCTTCGCGCCGCCAGTCAATTCTTAGGGTTTATGTCCTAGTACAGGCGACAGCTATATCAATTATTGCTGCCGTCAACTGTACTAAAACCCCAAAGAGGAGTGGCGGCGCTTTGCGCCGCCACTCCTCTTTGGGGTTTGGTTAAGGGACTGTAGCTATAAAAAAGAACAAAGAGGGGGCGCTTTACGCCCCCTCTTTGTTTAATTGATATCTAGCTAGCAGAGCCAAGACCAACGTAAGAACCATAGAAGAATAGACCGACAACAACTAGTACGCCAGTACCAGCAACAGTTGCCACTAACCAAAGTGGAATACGTCCATTTTGAAGCATGAATTAAACCTCCAGATAAAAATAGTTTTTATGAAATGAATTGCAAATTGAATGGAGAAATTAGAGATTATTCAAGAACTTGAGATTCCTTTAAGCGGGCTCTACAGGAAATTAGTTGAAGAAATAGCTGGAAAAAAGTAAAACAGTTACGAAAATTAGCAATAGTCCCAAGAAGAGAGAAGTACGATTCAACTCTACAGGTTGGCTGTTAGGATTTTTAGGAGCCATAGTTAAGTAGTCTTATTTTTGGGGTTTGTTTCTGGATGATATCGGAAAAAGAAATATTAGCGGCTAATGAACTGCATTGCTGCGATCGCACCGATAAAAAATACGGTAGGAACGCCCAAACCGTGGACTGCTAGCCAACGGAAGGTGAATACAGGATATTGAACGGGTTGGTTGTTGTTGCTTGCCATAGTTATTAATTAGTAAATACGTTGATGGGGCGGGTTAATTTGACGAATTTGACAGAATTACCGTTAATTTAGAGCTTTAGTTAATAGCGGGAAAACTAACGAATAAAGACTAATCAATAAGGGTTATTTGCCCAACTGGATATCTTTAGCGGGATTATAGCGATCGGTGACAAGAGGAGCGGTCTGACGATCTTGACCGTAGTACTCATTGGGGCGTGGGGTTCCAAATACGTCATAAGCTAAGCCTGTGCTTACAAATAGCCAACCTGCCAAAAACAGCGCAGGGATTGTAAGGCTATGGATTAGCCAATAACGAACGCTAGTAATAATGTCGGAAAATGGGCGTTCTCCAGTAGTACCTGCCATAACAGTCCTCTAAATGTGTGATGTTTAAAATCTTTATCTTAAATAATAATTTACTATTGTACCTACTTGCCATCCATCCCACTCTGCTAGTTAGGAAAATTGATTTTAAGGAAAGCCTACCTGTAATGGACTTTCCTCAAAATCAATTTTTATTTTTGGTAAGTAGCTAGGCGCAATTAAATATAAAAACCCAAAACCTGTAGCGCAAGATGCGCGTACGCTACAGGTTTTGATTCTGGGTTTTAATTATGCCCAGCTATTTAGTACTAAATCGGTAAAGATGGACGGGGCGGGGCTCCACCATCCTTACCTTTTATACCAATTCCCAAAATGGCAACGCCATTTTGGGAATCTCAAAACCTTACTGGGTTTGTTGTTTGATTCACTGAAGTAAGCCAACACTTCAGTGAATTGGTATTAATGGAGAGTAGTTTTTCAAAATTCTCGCGCTCTTAATTTTTAATTTCATAGAATTTTAATGAAAATCCGTAAAATCAATAATAACGAGCGATTGGAAATTCTCAAGGGGGATTTATATGCCTACTCTCGTTGGACGAATCAAGATCTCCCCCGATCGCACTTGACGGCTATTAATCCAGAAGAGGTGTTGGTCGCAGAAATCGATGGCAAGATTGCCGCTGCTTTGCAATGTTTCAGTTTTCAACAGTCGATCAGGGGTAGTCTCAAAGCGATGGGGGGGATCGGTGGCGTATGGACCTATCCTGAATATCGCAATCAAGGCTGTGTCAAAGCTTTGATGAAAAGTGCTTTTTTAGATATGCGGATGCAAGGAATTTGCGTGAGTATGCTGGCTCCGTTTAAGGAGAGTTTCTACGCTTCCCTAGGCTATGCGATCGCCAATCCCACCCACGAAATCAAGATTCCTATTGCTTCTTTAGCCCATTATTTAAAATCATCTAATTCTGCCCACTTGACCTGTGAGCGCCTTCCTGCGACTGAAGTTAAGGATATTTTATCTAACTTCCTCTACGAAAACCTGCGATCGCCAGCGCTTTTGCCCCATAGCCACGGGGTTGTGATTACGAATTTTACCTACGATCAATGGTGGCACTTACATCGGCAAAAACTTTGTGTATTGATAAGACGGGATAGTCAGCCTGTCGCCATGGCAATTTATGCCATTGATAGCGGTGAAAACTTGCCGATCGTCGATCGCCAGATCGAGATTTCATCAATATTTTGGACGGATTTAGCATCCCGCGATCGGCTGTTCCATTTCTTTGCTAGCCATCGCGATCAAATTCATCAAGTGAAAATACCCTTGCCGCTAAATACCAATATTCATAGTTGGCTTTGCGACGCTGGCAGACTCGAAGCTGCGATAACTTCCCCTTGGATGGTCAGAGTGGTCGATATCGTGGGTGCTTTACATGGTTTGCCGATCGCCTGCGAGCCATTTACCTTTGCCATTAGCGATCCCCATTGCCATTGGAATGATGGCGTATTTGGGGTACATTGCGATCGCGGTAGCCTATCTGTAAAACGCTATGGTAACGGTGAAGTTTGGGATTTAGCGATCGATTTTTGCGCCACAATTGCGGGTATCTCAGCTTTGATTTATGGTACGCAGTCGATCGCCGAATCGATCCACAAACAATGGATTACGGAAATCTCCGCCAAAACCAGAGAACGACTAGAAAAATGCTTTACACCATGTCTGATTTATAATCCTTTTAAGTTCTAATTAAGTTCTAAATAATTCTCAAGTAAGTAGCTAGGCATAAGTAAACTTAAAACCGAGAAGAGCATACCGCCCGCGCAGCGGGCGGTATGCTCTCTGGTTTTGTTTTTTAATTATGCCGAACTACTTAGAAACCTATAGCTTTCGCT
>NZ_LIRE01000438.1 GCF_001402795.1 Pseudanabaena sp. 'Roaring Creek' | reverse complement strand
CCCTTCGACATAGCTCAGGGCAAGCGCTCAGGGAGCTAGATACCATTTACCATCCCTTCGACTGCGCTCAGGGAACAAGTTACTGCTTTACTTATAGATCCGCCCGATGGCTGAGCGCGATGCACTGAGCTTGTCGAAGTGAAGTCGAAGCCATCGACAACGTAGACAGACCAATTATCCATGCGGCGGGGACTTTTCGGCTTCGTTTACCGTCCCTTCGACTTCGCTCAGGGAGCTAGATTGATTCAGATGACTATAATTGGACTCATTTTGACAAGCCGCAAATTCATGGAGCAAATTCGTATCACCAGCAATTAGTGCCTCCTTCTTCTTGCGAGTCCAGCCCTGCACCTGTTTTTCCCTAGCAAAAGCATCCGCCACACGATCAAAAAACTCACAATAAACCAACTTCACAGGCAACCGTTTCGCCGTATGCCTCGCACCCTCACCGCGTTGATGCTGCTCAAACCGTCTCTCCAAATCCGTAGTACTACCCGTATAGTAACTCCCATCAACACACTCCAAAATATACATATGCGCCATATTACTATTTCTTCTTAGATAGCCGTTCCCTGAGCGATCGCCTGATGGCTGAGCGGAGTCGAAGCCATCAACAACTTAGACAGACCGATTATCCGCGCGGCGGCAATTTGTCGCTTCGATTGCCGTCCCTTCGACTTCACTTCGACAAGCTCAGTGCATCACACTCAGGGAGCTAGATATCTACGCATATGCCATAACTTCAGCCTTCAACCTTTCACCCACCTCATCCTCAGCCACATCTAAGTCATAGTCCATCTGCAAACCAAGCCAAAACGTAGGCGACATATTGAAGTAATAAGCAAGACGGATCGCCGTATCCGCAGTAATTCGGCGCTTACCGTGAATGATTTCATTAATACGTCTCGCAGGAACCCGAATCGCCAGAGCCAATTGATTTTGGCTCAAATTCATCGGCTTGAGAAATTCTTCCAAAAGGACTTCCCCAGGGTGAACGGGATTAAGTTTATCTACACTCATTAGAGCGCCTCAATGATAATCAACAATTTCTACATTCATCGCATCACCATCTTGCCACTATATAGCGTATTACGTTAAACGCTAGTAAGCAAACCCTCCAATTCCTTCATCCCTTGCTGAATCTCAGCCTCCAACCTCGCCAAATCCGCAATGATATCTTTAGGAGCGCGATGATCGACCTCCTCATGTACCACCTCCTTATAACGATTCAAACTCAGATCGTAACCCTGCGCCACAATATCCACCTTCGGTACGCAAAAACTCTGAGCAGTTCTAGGGCGATCGTATTCAGAACTACGCTGGCTGAGCGGAGTCGAAGCCAAAACCCCACCAGAATCTCCTGCTTCGTTTACCGTCCCTTCGACTCCGCTCAGGGAGCTAGGGGTGTTCCGATGGCTTCGACTTCGCTCAGCCATCGGAAGGGAACGCCAACGCCTCAACACATCAGGCAAATTATTTTTAAAATGCTCCTCATCCGTCAACGGTGTAACAGGCACAACACCCTGTTTATCATCTGGCAATAAAGGCGATCGCTTATCATCCAAACTCAAACCATCCGCCTTCACATCATAAAACCACACAAAATCCGTTCCACCCGAATCCGTTTTTGTGAATAACAAGATCGCCGTCGAGACTCCCGCATAGGGCTTAAACACCCCACTAGGCAAAGAAATCACCCCATCTAACTTCTGTTCTTCCACTAAAGCTTTGCGAAGTTCCTTATGCGCCTTCGACGAACCAAATAGAACTCCGTCGGGCACAATTACCGCCGCCCGTCCGCCCGTCTTCAAAAGCCTCAAAAACAAGGCTAGGAATAGCAATTCCGTCTTCTTAGTTTTGACAATCTCTAACAAATCCTTAGCCGTATTCTCATAGTCCAAAGAACCCGCAAACGGAGGATTCGCCAAAATCAGCGTATAAGCCCCTTCATCCCCTGCGTGTTCCTGAGCGAGTGAATCCTTATAGCGAATATCAGGATTTTCCACACCATGCAACAGCATATTCATACTGCCAATTCGTAGCATCGTATTATCAAAGTCAAAACCATGAAACATCCGATGATGAAAATGATCCTTGAGCTTGGTATCGCGCAAAATTTCAGGGTAATGCGATCGCAAATACTCATTCGCCATCACCAAAAAGCCACAAGTCCCACTCGCTGGGTCGCAAATCACATCCCCCGCCGTCGGTGCAGTTAGCTCCACCATCAACTGAATAATATGGCGCGGTGTCCGAAACTGCCCATTCTGACCAGCACTAGCAATCTTGCCCAACATATATTCATAGAGATCGCCCTTAGTATCGCGATCGTCCATCACTATCCCGTCAAGTAAATCTACAACCTTGGACAACAATGCAGGTGTCGGAATCGTAAACCTTGCATCCTTCATGTGGTGCGCGTAAGTCGAACCGTCACCACCTAGCGATCGCAAAAACGGAAAAACATGATCGTTAACCAGCTCATACATCTCCGCCGCCGCAACGTGCTTAAACCTAGACCAGCGCATCTCATCATAATCACGTTCTTTAGCATCCTTGCCCTCTGGAAAAATTCGCCGCTCCATTAGCTTCTTAGTTCGATTTGCCTTGTTTTCTTCTAACGTATGTAGCTCATCAAGTCGCTTTAAAAACAGCAAATAAGTAATCTGCTCGATTACCTCAAGCGGGTTAGATATTCCACCCGACCAAAAAGCATCCCAAATGCGATCGATTTGACTTTTAATTTCCCCTGAGATCATAGTTTGCCTGTCTTATCCGCTTGATTCTAAAAATTCTGGGTGAGTAACAGTTTTACACCATTTAAACCGCAATTAGCTTTTCAGCTTTGATTTCTTGGGCGAAATTTTTTCTTGTAAATTTTTTCTTGTAAATTTTTTCTTGTAAATTTTTTCTTGTAAATTTTTTCTTGTAAATTTTTTCTTGTAAATTTTTTCTTGTATTAATGCTATCTGTATCAACCCTCAAAAACAAAGTAATATTACTTACGGTCTTCGTCTAGAGATGTACAAATATGATGCGAATACTGGCCTTGGTTCCGGGTGGGACTGGCGATCAGTTACTGTTTTTCCCGACATTGGATACCCTCAAGCAGCAGTACCCCAATGCCGAGATTGATGTGGTAGTAGAGCCACGGGCAATGGCAGCTTATCGCGTTTGCCAATCTGTCAACCGAGTGCTCAAGTTTGACTTTAAAGATCGTAACTCTCTGGCTGATTTTGGTAATTTGCTTGGGACAATCCGCGATCGCGAATATGATGCCGCGATCGTTACTCAGCCGAATTTATCCATGAACATCCTGTTATGGTTGAGTGGTATCCCCAAACGGATTTCCTTCAAAGGTCAGGGTGACTTTTTGCTGACGGATATTATTGCGATGGATCCGCAGGAATACACTGCAGTCCAAAACCATAACTTGTTGATGGCAGTAAATATCCAAAAACACTGCCCGCCCATTAAAGTTAATCTCCCCAAAAATGACTTGGACTGGTCAAGCAACGAACAAAAGCGTCTAGGCATTCAACAAAGTGGTTTCATTTTGCTCAATTGTGGTGCTTACGCTAATTATCCTGCGGCAAGCTGGGCAACGATCGCCAAGGATCTCCAAGCAAAACAGCCAAATTTGCCCATTGTGGCGATCGATAGCGTTAACAATGCCGATCTCCTAAAACAGTTAACTACCCTTGTTCCTAACCTTCTAATTACGAGCCCTACGGATATTGGCAAGCTGACTGCTTTTATTGCCTCAGCTAATCTATTTATCTGTGCTGAGGGAGATGCGATGCAACTAGGCGTTGCTGTGGGTACGGCTTTAGTCGCAATTTTAGGAGCCAATACTCCTGCGGGTAAATTACTACCGATCGCTGAACAACGGATCAAATACGTACAGGCAAGTACGGGGCAATCGCTCAAGGCTGTCGATCCCCTAATCGTTTTAGAGACAATCTGGGCAGGCTAGTTTACCAGAAGGCTCGCTTTGCGAGCCTTCTGCCATTCAATGTTATTAATGCTTGACGTTTTCCAAAATCGCCCCATCCAGCTTGACTGCATGGAGATCGGTATTGCTCAGGTCGGCTTCTTTCAGTCTTGCCCCATTAAAGTTAGTTTTTCGCAGGACTGCCCCACTCAGATTTGCCCTAGTCAAATTTGCCCCACTCAAATTTGCTCCACTTAGCTCCGTATCACATAGTTGGGCATGACTTAAATTTGCCCCATTAAGATTTGCCCCACTCAGGTTGGCATCGGTCAGATCGGCATTAGTTAAATCTGCCCCACTCAAGTTAACTCCCATCAAGTTGGCATTACGCAACACTGCCCCACTCAAATTTGCCCCACTCAGATTAGCTAGACTGAGATTGACCGTACTGAGGTTTGCCAGACTTAAATTCGTGCCGCTAAGATTGGTCATGCAGAGGGTAACATCCTGGAACGTCGCCAAACTGAGGTTCGATCCGCTCAGATTAGCTAGAGTTAGATTAGCCTCGCGTAGATTTGCCCCAACTAGATTAGAGCCGCCCAAATTTGCTAAGCTCAGATCGGCACCGCTGAAGTTGGCTTTACTTACTTCAGCATAGGCAAGATTTGCTTCTACAAGATCGATTTGCAAGCGATGCTCTTGCGATCGCCATGTATTCCAGCAACTTACCCCTTGATGCAATTGTGTTATATGTTCTTGATTTGCCAAGACCTTGGCTCCATTGTCAGTGCGTCTATGTATAACAAGTCAAAATAAAAAATCAAAATCAAAATTAAAATTAAAATCAAAATCAAAACCTAGCAATTAGCTCCCCCCTCTCAATGTCGATTAACGATGGCTGCTGCCTTGTCATTCAAGAATGATTATTTTTGGTCAAAGCCTCACAACAATTATTGAATAGGTGGAAAGGCAGTAACATCTTGTTTGATAATAAATTAACAGTAATCCAAGACCGAAAATTTTGTCATAGTTATGACAATTCGCAACATATAGTGGTATATCTCAGTTATTGATGACAAATTGGTGATTGTAGATGAGCAAAATCACTGTGTTAGAGGGAATAGGTCTATCAATATGAAATCCTTGGGAATTTCTGCTAAAGGGAATTGGACAGGGGCGATCGGCATCGTAAGCGTCCTTTGTCTGGCTGGTTTTACCTTCAATAGTTTTGGTGACTCTACAGCGATCGCTCAGTCTCTAGGTACTACGCCAACCTGTCCGCAGCTAACCAATCGCCGCTATGTGGTCATATTGGATCGTGCTGCCAACCAATTGCCCCAGTTACCCGAATTTCTTGCCATTGCCGCTGCTCCTTGCAGCTATCTCAGTACTTCCATGACCTTCTTTGGTGGATTTGATAATGCTCAATCTTCCACGTTTCGGGTAAATCAACTGCGAGAGTTAGGGCTGGATGCGGTGATTCATTCTTTTTCCGCTAAGGTCAATGATGTTCCTGCTAACTTACAGTCCGCCGTAATTTTAGTGGAGATGAGCAAAGATCCGAATCTGGAAATGCAACAGATACAATCTTTATCAGGAAAGAGTACTTTACTGGCAACTTTTAATAACCGATCGGTCATTTTAGCTGCGCCCCTGTCGAGCCAGCAGAGTGCCAATGCGATCGCGGCAAAGCTGCGAGGGCAGGGATTAGGCGCTCAAGTAATAGGTGCATCTTTGATAGCTTCTCCTACCGCATCTACAAGTACAAATTCAAGTACAAATTCAAGTACAAATTCAAGTACGACCGCAAACTCGACGGGATCGTTACCCACTAATTCTGTTCCTATTTCCAACCAATCAAAGCCTACGACAGGAACGGGTACGACTATCTATCGTGTTCTCGTTCCGAATGCCAATGCGAATACCTTAGCGCAGGTACGTGAACTGGCTCCTGATGCTTTTGTGACTATTTTTAAAGGGAAGTCTTACATTCAGGCTCGCACCTATAGCAATCGGAGCAATGCCCATCGCGAACGCGATCGCCTAAATGCTCGCTTTGCTGGCACAATTCTACTCCAAGATTAAAGTTAACGATTAACCCTATGGCATCTGGTTTTTTACCTTTGGGGAATGATAATTTACCAACCTATACGGTGCGGGTAAGCGATCGCGCCAAATCAGTGCGCCTTTCTCTCTCGGTAGAAGCTGGCTTAGAGGTAGTGATCCCCGCAGATTACGATCGCCAGAATATTCCCGAACTGATTCAGAAGAAAAAAGATTGGATAGCCCGCAATCAACTAAAACTCGATCAACGTGAAGCCTTCTTTCAATCTCAATCGCCCCATCAATTACCTGACAGGATCAATTTGCGATCGCTAGGCGAAGAATGGCAGATTGAATATTCTCAGACCTTTACTAAATCGGGGGCGATCGCCATCCAAGAAAAAAGAACTGAGTTAAAGTTAGTGGTCAATGGCAATATTACGGATGTCGCAGCTTGCAAATTTTTTCTGAAGCAATGGTTGATGAAAAAGGCAGAAACCCATCTATTTCGGTGGTTGCGCAAAACCAGTCTTCGCCTTAAGTTACCCTATCGAACTACCGCTGTGCGCAATCAAAAGACTCTATGGGGGAGCTGTTCTCGCGATCGCAATATTAGTCTCAATTACAAGTTACTTTTTCTCGAAGCGAATGTCGTGGAGTATGTGCTGATCCACGAGCTTTGCCACACCGTCCATATGAATCATTCGGATCGGTTTTGGAAGTTGGTGAGCAAGTTTGAGCCTAACTATAAAGCCCTAGATAAATCGCTAAATCATGCATGGCAATTGATTCCCGCTTGGCTTAATTGTTAAAGGCTCATACCAAAAGAGGGTTGCCGCTCGGAGCGCGGCAACCCTCTTTTTAAAACCCTAAAACCTGCGCCGCAGGTTTTATACCAATTCCCAAAATGGCGTTGCCATTTTGGGAATCGCAAAACCTTACTGGGGTTGTTTTTTAATTCACTGAAGTGTTGTCACACTTTCGTGAATTGGTATTAGATCTGGATTTTAATTATGCTGAGGTACTTAGATAAATTCTAAGAAATATGAAGATTATATTTAGCGATCGCTATCTTCTCCCTATTTTGTCTTGACTCATGCCATAGCTTTATTTGGAGACTTTGCAGC
>NZ_LIRE01000437.1 GCF_001402795.1 Pseudanabaena sp. 'Roaring Creek' | reverse complement strand
AAGAACTAATTAGATAGTCACTATAAAGATCTAACATGTTCATCTTCATGTTTTTATCTTCTTTCCTCATCTTAGCTTGGTTTCGGCAAAGCAATTACTCTCAAACCTACTTCCAGTATACATTCTCAGTCATTTTTTTTGGGCGCTTTCTATCTGCGTAAGGTGAGTTAATTAATCCAAGGGAGCTTGGGGTAAGGTTAATGCTGATAGCTCTTCTGTTGTAGTGGGGATTAACCAGTTAATTTCACCATTCTTGAAAACTCTGGTTACGGGGAAATTGAGGTCAATTGCACCAGTTTCGGGATCGGCTTTTGCAACCATTTGTATACCAGTGACAAGCTTAATGGCAACTGGTTGACCATCATTATTTAAACCCTTTTCTAAGTAAATGCCTTGGCAGTTCCAATCCTCGTTGGTGGTTCCACCACTGGGCAAAGTATAAAGAGTATTATCAAAGGTAGATCCATCCAGTTTCGATTTCTTGCCATAGACTGGCAAAGGATTAGCTGTTAAATTACGGCATTCAGCAAAGGATTCTCCTGTTTCGATGACATACTTCTCAAACTGAAGTTTAGCGATTTCGGTGGGATCGGTTGCTTTTGCGAGATCATTGGTAACAGCGATATAGTCAGGGTTACTCGTAAGCGGCGGCTTATTGGCAAAGGATGGTTGAGCGATCGCTAAGTTCGACAAAAAGATAAGAGCGACCAATATTGCTTGTAAGAATTTCATGATTTCGATCCTAATTAGTAAGAGAAGTAGTAAGTGTAGGAAGTAACAATTAGTAAAACTTTGAAATAAAAATCTTGAAATAAAAATCTTGCCCTAGTCCAATTGCGGCTCTTTAGTTTGAAGGGGCTTGAGAATATTGATTTCCGCAATATTTCGACCGAGATTGAAGACTAATAAGCCTCCGATTAGTAAGCTAAGAACCACTAAGCCTCGATTTTCAAGGGTATGGCTGTCAATCATGATGAGGATTCCTAAGCCAATCAGCACAAAAGGTACGAGGTAATTACCATAGTGGCTCAGAGAATCAACGATCGCTGGAACTTGGATGAGTCGATAGGCTGCATAGCACCATAGCCCCACCATCAGCAAAAATACCATTAGGGTCACCAATAAACCTTCTAAGGTGCTGCTAGCAAAGAGTGGTACATAAATGCCCACATTGTCGCCACCATTGGCAAAGGTAACCGCCGCAACGCTATAAACTTGCGGAGATAGCAAACTGGATAACCAAGAATTTGATTGCACCGATTGACTTTCCTCAGATTCGTTATCCTCAGTTTCAGGGATAAACAGTCGATTCAATCCAATGGCGATCGGTAAAATCCCAAGCATTCCGATCCAATCGCGCGGCATGAGTAGTCCACCAAAATATCCCGACAAACTCGCTAATACTAGCGCTCCAAATCCCAAATATTGTCCCATCACGATGTGTCTTTTGCGGAATGTCGAACTTACTTGAGAAAAAAAGAGTAGCAAAATAATTACATCATCTAGATTTGTTGCCGTAAAAGCAGTCAGGGCTGTAGGAATTGAAGTTAGTATGGCATTCATGTTATTAATTAACGGAATTCTCGCGTTAAAACGATAGAATTTATTGGCATTGATGCTCTATAGAGAACAACACAAATATAGACTCCTCAATCTATAAAATCAAATATTCTTTCTTGTTAATGTAATAACTTAAAACTATTAAAAACTATTAATATAAGTAGCTCAGTCTAGAAGGGTGTACCGCCAGCTATAAGGCTTCGACTCCGCTCAACTCATTTAGGATTGCTCTAGTAACGTAAGGTTTGCTCAGGTTATAAAACCCCAAAGATGAGTGGCGGTGATTCTGACCGCCACTCATCTTTGGGGTTTTATAAGCTAGGGTTATCATTTTAAGAAGAAACAACATTTGTTTCTATCGAAAGAATTCTCTATTATCAACTCAACGAAATAAATATTGAAGAGGCAAATTTAAAATGAGTTGGTTGGAAGGAGCGATCGCAACGGGCGCAGCAGTAGCATTAGCAACAACATTTGACGATAATATCTATCTCACTTCTTTCTTCGGAAAGGTTAGCCGCAATTTTCACCCTCGCCATGTAGTAGTTGGAGAATTCCTCGGTCTTACAGCATTAATTAGTGTAAGTATGATTGGATTTTTTGTAGGGTTAGTAGTATCTGACATGTGGGTCGGACTACTTGGCATATTCCCCATCTTAATTGGTATCCATCAATTAATGAGTAAAGAAGATGATGATGGGAAGGAGATAGCTGAAGAAGTAGAACATATCAATATAGAAGTTGGTAGACCACGCCTGAGTCAATCCTTGTGGTCGACCATCAAAGATCCCAAAACCCACCGAGTTTCGGCAGTAACTATTTCCAATGGTGGCAATAATTTGGGAGTGTATATTCCTTTGTTCGCAAGCAGCAGTTTGCCAAGCCTTGGCATCATCTTGACGATGTGTTACATGACCATTGGTTTTTGGTGCTTCTGTTCCTATAATCTGACTCGTTTTCCAGGAATTTCCTATCTTGTCGCTCGCTTCGGACGAAAAATTGCTCCATTTGTCTTGATTTACCTCGGACTTTCCATCATCATCAAGAGTCAATCCTATCGCTTAGTAATTCCCGTCTAATATTCCCGTCTAATATTCTTGTCTAAGATATTGGAGATAAATATCATCTCTCCATAAAAACTCAAATTAGTTCTTCAAGTCCTTCACAACTGCGATCGCATAATTCTTTTCACCCACTCTCAAGCCTGAATCACAATAAAACCCCAAGAATTGAATGGCGGCGCGAAGCGCCGCCATTCAATTCTTGGGGTTTATGTCCTAACCCACATTCCGCTCTTATTTTACTGAAAAAAGTATTTAGAAAACAAATCCTTATACAGTAAGTGTTTTGAGCTTTGCCAGCAAAAATATCACTATCTTAATACTTTAAATAGTGATGCACTAATAGGAATTGATATCATTAATTTTTCCAAAAATCACTGAAACCCTCATTGTCTCGTTTTAAATATTTTTAGGCTTCCATTACGAGCGGAATGTGGGTTATATGCAATGTGACTAACTGTTGGGTATCGCTGACGCTCCACCCAACCTACTTTTTATAATTTCGCATTTTCAAAATCGGCAATAGGCGATCGCAGTTCTAGTCATTGATTTTTGGCTGATGCGATCGCTAGCTAAACTGCCTGAAACATCTCAACATTTGCCATAAACGAAATTCTCAAACTACAATAGAACTAAACATACGTTGAACCTTCGTTGGTACATCTCAGGCTTATGGAATCTATTGCGATCGCTAGCCCCCTAGACACTTTTCTCCAGCAATCCAACATTGAATCCTCACCTGCTTGGGAATTTATCCACGGACAAGCCCAGCAAAAAATGATGCCAACGCTTTTTCATTCGCGTCTTCAGCGCAACTTAGTTAACGCGATCAACAGCCAAACCCAAGCATACGAAGCTATCCAAGAACTGCGTTGCATCGTCCCCCCGTTATCTCCCGTCCCTGACATTTCTGTAGTTAAAAGCGATCGGCTTACAGAAGTCGATGGACCACTGCAAGGAACGCCAGACTGGCTGATTGAAATTCGCTCCCCCGACCAAAACACATTAGAGCTACAAAACAAAATCCTACTTTGCTTGATCAACGGCACTCAACTAGCTTGGCTAATTGATATTCAGCGAAAGCAAATCTGGGTTTGGGAAAAATCTGAACTGCCACTAATTTATTCTGGAACCGATATACTTCCAACCCTTGGCAATATCTCAAACCTCACAGTAGAAATGATCATGGCAATGACCCAGCAGCGGTGACATTTGCCTAGCTGTTGGCGATCGCCAACAGCTAGGCAAGCTACTTTCTATAATTTCCTGTTTTTAAAATTGGCAATAGGCGATCGCAGTTTTATCATTCTTAATTGTGCCAGAATACGCAATATCAAATATAGATAATTTAAATAAAAACTACAGCTTCGACTTCGCTCAGCTAGCTTACACCGAGGGCTGAGCGAAGTCGAAGCCCGTCTACAAGTTATTTAAAACAACTATA
>NZ_LIRE01000436.1 GCF_001402795.1 Pseudanabaena sp. 'Roaring Creek' | reverse complement strand
TATAGTTGTTTTAAATAACTTGTAGACGGGCTTCGACTTCGCTCAGCCCTCGGTGTAAGCTAGCTGAGCGAAGTCGAAGCTGTAGTTTTTATTTGAATTATCTATAAATACTGGGGTTAATACAGCAATTATCGATCAAGCGAGCCGCAAGGAAGTTTTTGAAAGCGTTACTACGCAACGCTTTCAAAAACCTCCTTGGTTTGGGTTTGAGCGCAAAGCGCTGTATTGATTTGGGCGATCGGGATCGAACTGAGAACCATCAAAAAAAGTTTCTATCCCCCGTGAAGTCGAAATCGGAATATTGGTATCGGGAACGCCGATCGCTTTAGCCGCATTTCTCCAGAGATCTTCACGATTTACTGCATCAATAATTTCTCGGGTTGGCAAACTGGGCGGTAACAGCCTCCATCTTTGATATTCGCAGAGAAACCATAGATCGTGACTTTTGTAGGGATAGGAAACCGAAATACCATCATTTGACCAATATTTAATGGCGTAATTCAGGGAATTAGAACTATTTTTAAGCATTCCCTTTGTCAGCTTAGGACTGTTTTTAAAGAGTTGAGCAAACATCTTGATCGGATTTGGGCTTGTCAGGGGGTGATTGGTAAAGTTATTGGTTACGTCATTTATAAAATAGATTGCCAAAAGCGTATTTAATGTTCGGGCATTGGCAGGATCGTCACACCAAAGCTGTGCTTCCATCGTAGCTTGCAGGATAGCCTGCGTGGCGATCGGATATTTGTCTACCCAGTCGGCACGCATTGCCAAAATTTCCCCTGGATAATTGCGCCAAATTTCGCCAGTGGCGATCGCAGGCTCGGCAAGATTTCCTTCGATTAGTTTGAGCGTTCGCCAGCTATCTAAGCAGAATAAGTCAGCCCGATGCTCCTTGATTTGGGGGATGATCTCATCGAGGGGGATTTCGAGGATATCGATATCACGAAGGGGAACGATATCCATAGAGGCTAGCCAATATCGGAGCCAGAGATCGTAGTTGCTCCCAATTTCCGCGATCGCGCTATTCATCGGATTACCAAATAACTTGGCGATATCCTGCCAAGCAGAAAAGGTGGCATGTTTAACTTGAATGCCTAAAGGCTTCAATCGTTTAGAAGCGACTATATAACCTCCGTGGGTATGCAGTCGCAGCAGTACATACATGGCAGTCTTTTTTTGGTTAATTAAGCCTTCATTTAACAGTTCGGGCAGAGGGCTATAAAAATGCCCACCATCAATGCCATAGTCATTTGTGCCTAAATCCGTCCCCATCGCCGTATATTCTCCTAGAGACTGCCAACTGCGAAAGGGCACTAACTGCACATCAGTCATGCCATATTTGGCAAATAGCTTTTGTTTTTGGGCAACCAACAGCGGGGCAATTTCAATCGAAGGGATTATGCCCAGCCGTACCGATGGGATTTCAGGAATACCCGCAGCAGCAAAGGTGTTATTTGGCAATGGCTCATTTCCAAGGGGCTTAGAGCTACAGTTATTGAGAAATAAGCCCCCTGCTGCTGCGCCTAAGGTTTGGATCGCGGTTTTTAGGAGCTTGCGTCTAGATTGCATAACATTCTTGCAGTGACACAAGAGGGGCACTGCACCCTACGCTAAAAAGGAATAAACTATATCTAGAATACGTTGACTGGATTGACCATCTCCAAAGGGATTAGCCACATTTGCCATCTGTTCGTAGGCATGGCGATCGCTAAGTAGCGTAGAGGCCGCCGCAACGATGTCCTTAGTTTCTGTCCCCACGAGTTTGCTCGTACCTGCGGCGATCGCTTCAGGACGCTCGGTCGTCGAACGCAATACCAGTACAGGTTTGCCAAGACTAGGGGCTTCTTCTTGTAAACCACCTGAGTCGCTCATGATCAGATAGCAGCGTTGCATTGCCCCCACTAATTGCTCGTAATCGAGGGGTTCAACCAAGAAAATTCGGGAATGCTCGCCCAATTGAGCCATTAACGGTTCGCGTACTACGGGGTTGAGATGCATCGGCAACACTAAGGCAACATCGGGGAAATCGGCGAGAATTTGCAACCATGCTTGAATAATTTGTCCCAAAGGTTCGCCCCAATTTTCACGGCGATGAACGGTGGCTAAAATTACGCGCTGCGCCGACCAATCTAAGCCTTTGATGTCGCATTGAGGCGATCGCTTGGAAACATACAAAAGTGCATCAATAACTGTATTGCCCGTATGATGAATACCAGTTTTGACCCCAGAGACTTGCAGGTTTTCGACAGAGGCGAGGGTAGGCGCAAAATGTAGTTGGGCAATTTGGGAAACTAAACGACGATTTGCTTCCTCAGGAAATGGATTGAAGAGATTATCAGTGCGTAGTCCAGCTTCCACATGACCTACGGGAATCTGTTGATAAAAAGCTGCTAAAGCTGCGGCAAAAGCGGTGGTGGTATCTCCCTGCACTAAGACTATATCAGGCTGAATTTCTTTGTATAACTTCTCCAAACCAATCAAACTATTGCAAGTAATTTGGGTGAGGGTCTGCTTTGGCTGCATGATGTTTAAGTCATAATCAGCTGTAATGTCAAACAACTGCATCACCTGAGCGACCATTTCTCGGTGTTGCCCTGTCAGAATCACCGAAGTTTGGAAATGAGTGCTACTTCTAAACAAATGCACGATCGGCGCAAGTTTAATTGCTTCTGGACGAGTTCCTAAAGTGATGCAGACATGGAATTTATTGGACAAAATAATCCTCTCTCAGTAGGCTTTCTGAACAGATAGAGTAACTAATTAGTTCCGCATAATTTAAAAACAAAACCAGAGAGCATACCGCCCGCGTAGCGGGCGGTATGCTCTTCTAGATTTTAAGTTTACTTATGCTTAGCTACTTATGGCAAGCATATAGCAATCCTAAATGAGTTAGGCTTCGACTTCGCTCAGCCATCAGAATAGGTTGGCTGAGTGAAGTCGAAGCCCTGTTTCTCTCATGATTTTTCTCATGAATGATTTAGGATTGTGATAAACTCAATG
>NZ_LIRE01000435.1 GCF_001402795.1 Pseudanabaena sp. 'Roaring Creek' | reverse complement strand
CCAGATTGCTGGTTCAGGCAGGGCAGGGCTGGGGACTGTTCGGGTCGGTTTGAAAGTTGGAAAAACATCTGGATTGTCCTGATTGCAAGGGGTGTAGTGACTTCAATCAGGAAACGGGGAGACTTTTTTGGTCTAGTTCAACGCTTAGTTTTTGCTGCTTGCAAAAAAAATTTAAAAATTTGCAGCAAAAACTGTTGCTAATCTTATATCTTGCGTTAAGATATAAAGAAGCATTGAACAAATCTGCCTGCTACAGCAAAGTTCGTCCGTTTCCGTTTATTAAATAAATACCTTCGGGTTATCAAGAAGCTAGTGGTTCTCAGGCACTGGCTTTTTTGATGTTGAAGGGCAAAAGCTAGTTAGTAGATCTCCTTTAGATAAAAAACCTCAAATTAAGCATACAGCGATCGCTCTAAATTCGATCGATAAAATATGGAAATTTTATTGTAGCTACACTTAATTCTAAGTCTAGGTTACCATACTGTAATTTATGACCATGTTTTTGGGCAAGAAGCTGAGTTCATAATTTATCTTGTTTCACTATTTTATCACCTTAAAAATACTGAAATTTAGCCGACTAACGATTGCGTCTCTTACTTGTAGTCATTCTATAGTAAGAGATAAGGGTAAGAGGTTTTAGCCCAAGAGCCTATAAAATAAAACTAATTAGAATGTTTTTGATTTAATATAAATGTCTACTGCATCCCAGAAATTATCTACCCAAAATGCGAGTGAAGCTTTCATTCCCATGATGAGAGAGCTGGTCAGAACCTATCAAGCATTTTCTGCTTGCTCGGAAACTCATATCCGAGAATTTGAGCTTACGCCAGCTCAGTTTGATGTAATTGCTTCGCTTGGTAATACTAGTGGGATGTGTATGGGGGAATTAGGGGAAAAGACTTTAATTACTAAGGGAACCTTAACTGGGGTAATCGATCGCTTGATCCAAAAACAATTAGTTTCACGGGAAACGCCTTCTGACAATCGCCGTAGTGTCATCGTGCAATTAACGCCCAAGGGACAACAGGTTTTCGAGCAGGTCTTTCCCCTGCATTTGGCATATCTAAAGGAACGTTTTGATAAACTCGAATCATCGGAGCTAGATTTACTCAAGGCTTTACTAGTAAGGCTAAGAAAGGCTTTCTGAAACTACCCTTAAATTGCTTTGATTAATATTTTTTGACTGATACTCTTGACAATCCCAAAAACGAGATTTATTTTGGTAGAATAGTCCTAGTTAAAAATGTTCTATAGCGAATTAATGTCAATGTTCATCACTACTTCTTTCCCAGTTAAGAATTAGACGTTGCGGCGCGAAGCGCCGCAACGTCTAATTCTTGGTTTTGGATGTCTATTTCTTTGGTGGGAAGGGAGTAATCTATGTTGATGGAGTTATGAAAATATTGGCAATCAAAAATAGAAGCAAAAAATGGAAGGAAAAATATGATTAATCCTTTACCTGCCATCTTTATCTCTCATGGAGCGCCAGACTTGCCCATACGTGATGGAGAAGTATCGAATTTTTTGCGATCGCTCCATCGACAATTTCCCAAGCCAAAAGCAATTTTGGTTGTTTCAGCTCATTGGCATTCCGATTCCACAATGGTGAGTGCCGCAAAATTCCCCAAGACAATCTATGACTTTTCGGGATTTTCCGAACAACTTTATCAATTGAATTATCCAGTTCGAGGGATTCCTGAGTTAAGCGATCGCATTGTTGATCTGTTAGGGCGATCGGGTATTCCCTGTAATATTCATCCCACAAGGGGATTAGATCATGGGGCTTGGACTCCATTGATGTTGATCTATCCTGAGGCTGATATTCCTGTGACGCAGCTATCTATTCAGTATCAGAACGATCCTCTTTACCATTGGCAAATAGGACAAGCTCTTGAGCCTTTGCGTCATGAGGGCGTCTTAATCCTTGGTAGTGGCGGTATTACTCACAATTTGTCTGCTTTTAATTGCAACTATGACGCGACTCCTCTTGATTGGGTGCAAGAGTTTGATATGTGGATTGCGAAGACTATTGCTGAAGGAAGTTGGGACGATCTTATAAATTACCGTCGGCTTGCTCCCTATGCAAGTAAAAATCATCCTACGGATGAGCATTTATTGCCCTTATTTGTCGCTTTGGGCGCGGGAGGGGCTAATGTTAAGGGAACGCAGTTGCATAGTAGCTATGCCTTTGGGGCTTTTAGCATGGCTGCCTATGCATTTGCGAATGGCTCTTAGTTGGCATGTTCTGATTGCCAACTCTCGTAGGAAATGCGTGGAGCTTCAAATCGCTCGCTAGTACGACAATAGTAGGCGGGTGAACCCATTCGACCAATGGGAGCAAATCCACTGATATGTAGGCGATCGCTCAGCAAGTTATCATCTACATGAAACATCACTACCTGTCCGATGAATAGGGTATAGGTTCCAAGGGGTTGTTGGCTATGGAGTATACATTCTAAACTGGCTTGAGATTCCGTAACAATGGGAACCTTGATCCGTTTGGACTCAGTCGCATGTAAACCAACTGCCGTGAGTTCACTTTCTCCTGATGGAAAGTTTGCCGCAGAGATATTCATGGCATTGATTAGATCTTCTGTGACTAAGTTAACGGCAAATTCACCATTCTCAATGATGTTTGTGGCAGTATCCTTCATGCTTCCATTATCTTTGCGACCGATACTGATGATGATGTATAGGGGGTCGCTGCCGATCGCATTAAAAAAGCTGAAGGGGGCAAGATTGACGATTCCTTCAGAATTTTGTGAAGTTACCCAAGCGATTGGTCGAGGCACAACAATGTTGGTTAAAAGTTTGTAGTTGTCTTGGTGAGATGTTAATTGGGGATCGATATGCATGGGCGGTTTCTCTTTTGATGAATTGTAATACCAATTCCCTGAAGTGAGCCAACCATTCAGAGAATTAAAAAACAATCCTAGTAAGGTTTTGAGCTTTAAAAATGGCAACGCCATTTTTTGAATTGGTACTTTGAATTGGCATAGCGGCTAATACCAATTCACGAAAGTGTGACAACACTTTTGTGAATTAAATACCAAACCCAGTAAGGTTTTGAGATTCCCAAAATGGCAACGCCATTTTGGGAATTGGTATAAGTACTTGTGCAAAATAAATTACGGAAAGTTGTAAAGTTGCGCCCCTGCGGAGCGCAACTTTACAGCTTTTGGGCTTATATAGCAGTCCTAAATCATTTGTAGATTTTTGGGTTTGTGGAAGCGCTCCCCTTTTGGGGGGCGCTTCCACAAACCATTTAGGATTGCTATATATTTAATTACGCTTGGCTACTTATGCCAATTTTGATATACCAATTCAAAAATGGGGGGCAGAAATTGCCATCCATCTTTAAATTATAAATAAATTACAAATAAATTATAAATTTTGAGGATCTGAAGGAGCTGTTAGTTTAGCGATTGAGCGTACCCATGCTCTGGGCGGGATAGCGATCGCCTGCGGCAATGCCCTGAGGCGCAACGGCATTAATCCGATCGAGATCGGCGATCGTCAGAGTGACGTTGGCAGCACCGATATTTTCTTCGAGATATTGACGGCGTTTGGTTCCGGGAATTGGCACGATGTAATTGCCTTGAGCCAGCAGCCATGCTAAGGCGAGCTGTCCCGCCGTAATGCCCTTTTCGGAAGCAATCTCTTTGACCTTCGTTACTAACTGTAGATTTTTAGCGAAGTTTTCTCCTTGAAAGCGTGGCGATTGACGGCGGTAATCATTGGGGGCAAAATCATCGGGAGTAGCGATCGCCCCTGTCAGAAAACCTCTACCCAAAGGGCTGTAGGGAACGAAGCCAATGCCTAGTTCTTGCAAAGTTGGTAAGATCTCATCTTCAGGATCGCGACTCCAGAGAGAATATTCGGTTTGAAGCGCTGAAATGGGATGAATGGCGTGGGCGCGACGTATGGTTGTGGGAGCAGCTTCCGATAAGCCGAGGTATTTGACTTTTCCTTGTTTGACCAGTTCTGCCATTGCACCGACGGTTTCTTCAATGGGGACGGTGAGATCGACGCGGTGCTGATAGTAGAGGTCGATTACATCTACTCCCAATCGCTGTAAAGATTCATCACAGGACTTTTGGACATATTCGGGTTTCCCGCTAATTCCTAACCAGCCACCATTAGCGCTGCGAACATTGCCAAATTTAGTGGCAAGGATGACCCGATCGCGACGGTCTTTAATCGCCTTACCGACGAGTTTCTCGTTAGTGAAGGGACCATACATATCCGCAGTGTCGAGAAAGTTTACCCCAAGGTCGATCGCTTGATGGATTGTGGCGATCGACTCTTGCTCGTCACCACCAATATAAAACTCAGACATACCCATGCAGCCTAAGCCCATTGCGGAAACTTCTAAACCCTGATTACCTAATTTTCTTGTTTTCATGGCTTGATACCTACTTTAGTTTGCAATAATTCGATGAGTTTTGCTAGATCTTGGGAATCAAGGCGATCTATTAGCCTGTGAGCAGTTTCTATTTCTAAAGATCTATTGATTGAATTTAGGGAATTTGATGATTGTGGTTTTTCTCTTGCTTTTACCATTGAGATGTAAGTAGGGAGATCGTAAGAATCCTCCTCTTTGGTAATCCCTTCTTCCTCCATTTCCTTGTAGTAAGCAATTTTCATGCTAATAATTTCAAGGCTATGATGAAGTTCGTTTTGATGGGCGATTACTTCATTGTAATGTTCCTCTAATAGCAATCGTCTTTGATGGGCAGAGGAGATTCCCTTTCGTCGTAGCTCCGCGAACTTCTGCATTTGACGTATCGGCATTTTAGTAGCGCGTAGCTTCGTGAGAAACTTGACACAATCAAGGTCGTAGTTGGTAAAGCTACGATAACCGCTATTATCGCGATCGATTGTATCAAGGAGATTCATCCGCTCGTAATAGCGTAATGTATGGGTGCTGACACCTGTTTGCTGCGAAGCTTCTTGAATAGTGAATGTCCTTTCCATAAAATTTACTCTAAACCTTAGAGTGCACTCTAAGTCAAGTATTAAGTCAAGTGTCAAGTCAAGTATGATTTTTGGATATCCCAATTAAGGACTTACTAATAAAAATGCGTTTGTCTCTTCCTAAAATACCTACCGCACCGTTTTGTCCTTCAGAAGTTCAAGGAACAGTCATTATTCCTAGTAAGGCAAATTCTTGGCAAAAATTTCTTGTCTTTGCTGGTCCTGGACTACTAATTTCGGTTGGCTATATGGATCCAGGTAACTGGGCGACCGATATTGAAGGAGGGTCAAAATTTGGCTATAGCTTGTTGAGTATTATCTTTATCTCGAATGCGATCGCCATATTGCTCCAAGCCCTATGCGTGAGGCTGGGCATGGTGACTGGGTTGGACTTAGCACAGGCTTGTCGGCTTAAATTTAGCTTGTCTGTCAATATTCTGCTGTGGATCTTGGCGGAAATTGCCATTATTGCTTGCGATCTCGCGGAGATTTTAGGTAGTGCCCTTGCGCTCAATCTTCTCTTTCATTTGCCATTAATTTGGGGTGTTTTTGTAACAGGTCTAGATCTGGTAGTAGTTTTGTGGTTGCAGGGAAAAGGATTTCGCTGGCTAGAGGCGATTGTTTTAGGCTTAATATCGACGATCGCTATTTGCTTTTTGGTCGAGATAGTATTTGCTCGTCCCGATTGGAATGCTGTTTTTCAGGGTTATCTTCCCCAGCCTTCTGTTTTGGGCAATTCAGAACAGCTTTATTTGGCAGTAAGTATTTTGGGGGCTACAGTCATGCCCCATAATCTCTATCTTCATTCCGCGATCGTGCAGACAAGGAAATGGCAGGAGGCTTTGCCCGATGTCAAAAGTGCCTTGCATTATGCCACCTTAGACTCCACGATCGCTCTAATTGGGGCATTGTTTATCAATTCGGCAATTTTAATTGTGGCTGCTGCGACTTTTCATTTCTCTGGCAATCAGCAGGTAGCCGAGATTCAGGATGCATATCAGTTGCTAACACCTCTTTTAGGAAGTGGATTGGCAAGTTTTCTCTTTGGTTTAGCTTTGTTAGCTTCTGGTCAAAGTTCTACCTTTACAGGGACAATTGCAGGGCAGGTAGTAATGGAAGGATTTCTCAATCTGATGATTCCCTGCTGGTTGAGAAGATTAATCACCCGTTGTTTAGCGATCGCGCCTGCGGTAATTGGACTTTCGATCTTGGGCGAGCAGGGCGTAGGGAAATTATTAGTATTCAGCCAAGTTGTTTTGAGTTTACAATTGCCCTTTGCGATCGTACCGTTGGTTTTGTTTACTGGAAGTTCGCAGATTATGGGTAAGTTTGCTAATCCTTTCTGGATCAAAGGTTTAGCTTGGTTGATTGCTGGTCTGATTATTGTGGTAAATATCTGGTTATTGGCTAAATTGCTGACTTAGATTGCTGACTTAGAGGGTAGTCCTAAATAGGGTAAAGATGGGCGGCGCTTAGCGCCGCCCATCCTTACCCTATAAATCTTTCCCTTTTGAGGACTACCAATGACAGATATCGACAATTGGAAAGAATACGATCTAAGGAAATCATTTATTTCTTTGTGGTGATAACAACGCAGATGTTACTTTTTTGCTAAAAGAAGGGTTATGATGTTTATACGAGTGTTTAAACATACAAGATGGGTCGTCGCTATGACAGAAGCAATCCTCGATATTAAAACATGGGGAAATAATCTCGGTGTGCGCTTACCCGCCGCGATCGCAAGGGCGGCGCATTTGCAAGTCAATCAGCGCGTTCGTCTCTCGGTGGTTGACGGACAGGTGATTATTGCCCCAGTGCCTCATCCTCCATTAACTTTAGAAGAAAGGCTCGCTCAATTTGACTCTACTCGTCACGGTGGGGAGGTCATGATCTCAAACCAAAGTCTTGGCGCTGAACAGTGGTAAAAGCTGCAAAAAATTGGGTGCCCGACCGCCAAGACATTATCTGGATTGATTGTAATCCGCAAGTTGGTAAAGAGATGAGGGATATTCATCCCTTTTTAGTTTTATCCCCACGCATCTTTAATGACAAAACAGCGATCGTGATTGGCTTGCCTATGACGACAGCCTCCTATAATGCGGACAATCCCTTTGCGGTTGCGGTGGGCAAAGCTTCGCGAAGTAGATCTGCGAAGATTAGTTATGTATTGTGTCATCAGCCCAAGTCCTTTGACTGGCGGTTGCGGGGCGCTAAGCCCCATCCCCTAGGAAAGTTGCAAAACGATCTGTTTGTTCAAGTATGCGATCGGCTTAACCAGATTATTCAAATTTAACGTCAGTTCGGGTTTGCTACGCAAACCCGAACTAACGTTATTTAGCAC
>NZ_LIRE01000434.1 GCF_001402795.1 Pseudanabaena sp. 'Roaring Creek' | reverse complement strand
CAAGGCAACGGTCGCATTAAATTAGGCGATCTATTTGATAGCCTCACCTCTTGGTATCAAGAGCAAGGAATTTTAGAGGTTGAGATAACCGAGAAAGGTAACAAAAAATATCAATGGCTGGATGAAGGCAGCCGCTTCGATCCTTGGGTTAAAGCGGCTAGGCTGATGCGCCAAGGCTTAACCAAAATCTTTCCTAAAGTGAGATTTAGCGAACGCACAGAATACGTTTTTTTTGCTATTGGTGTTCAATCTATAAATTTTGCAATATCTCCTAATTTTTGTTCATTTGCTTCAGGAGATGAAAGAAACATAGATATAGAAAGGTTTTCAATAGATGAATCAAGCGCTGAATCAAAAAATAATACTTCATCTTTCCTGAATCAAACCAATCATGAATCAAATTTCAATCCTGAATCAAGTAATTTTGGGTCTGAATCAAAGAAATGTGACAACCACGCCATTTCTGAACTAAAAGAATCTGCTGAACCAAATCTACAAGTAACTAATAATTGCTCACAGCAAAAATCAAAAAAACTTGAAGTGGGCGATCGCATTCGCGTCAGATTTGGATCGCTAGCTGGAAAATACTTCACCATTGAAGCGATCGAGGGGGATGAATGCATCCTGTACTCACCTAATGCAGTTGTTAAACCAAGAATGAATCTATCTAATGTGGGGAGGGACTGAGATGAGTTATACCTTTATTCAAAAAGCTGAAGCAGCTAAGCTCATTGGCATGAGTACTGAATATTTGAAAAAACAAAAACGTCTAAATAACTTGATTCAAGGCATTCACTATTACCAATATGGCAAAACAGCACCATGCGTCTACAATGCCGAGCTTCTCCAAGATTGGTTTATTCATCGCAACGATCCTGACGCTCACAATGTGGCGATCGAGCGCTATCTTGCCTCATTGCCAAGCAACGAACGGAAACGATCAAAAAAGACTAGGTAACTCAGGCTGCGACTCAATGTAAGCCGCGTAATGCTCAAACAACACATCGGGGTCATGCCCTGTCAACTCTGCGATCGCCATAGGATTGATCCCAGCGGCAAGGGCATGACTGATGAAAGTTTTTCTAGTGTTGTAAGGCTTGCGATAGTCCACCCCAACTGATTCTAAAACAGGAATCCATACCCGCTTACGAAAGTTACACCTGCTCATGTGGTGACCATTGGGCGTGGTGAAAACAAAATCATTTTGCTTAAACCCATCAGGTCTACGAGCGAGTAACATTTCCGCCACCTCTGGAGACAACCTAAATCGCCTAATTTTATTTCGCTTGGTATCAATTACCTCAATCCGCGAACAATCATCCGTCAGCGCTGACCATTGCAAGTTAATCGCCTCTCCTAATCGCATACCAGTACTTAGGCAGAAAAAAACATAATCGCGATAGTGAGGCTGTTTGTCCTCAAAACCTCGCAAAATCGCCTTTACCTCATCCTTAGTAAATGGTCTAGCCCCTGCTTTTACTGGTACTTTGATGCGTTTTGGTAAATCCTTAAACGGATTTTCAGTCGTGATTGATTTAGAGATCGCCCAATCATAGGCTTGAGATAGATACTCAATTTTGCGCTTCACCGTCACAGGCTCATTCTGAGGCTTGAGCCAATCTAAAAAATCTTCGGCACTTGCCACAGTTGCGAGGCGATCGCCAAAAAATGACAAGTTAGGAATAAGCGATCGGTATTTACCAATCGTCACCGTTCCTACTTCACGAGCTTTAGCCTCCAAAAATTGGTTGTAAATCTTGACTAAAGAGGCAATCTCAACCTCTTTCTCTACTTTTTGCACCCTAGAGCGATATTTATCAAGCGATTCATCAAAGTTATTAGACCCGATATCAAGACTAATTTGAGTAGCCTTAATCTCAGCAACCTTTCGATTAAGCAGGTTATCTGATAACCCTAGCGATAGATAGTACCGTTTACCCAGAAAACGCCACCTCAGCCGTAAAGACCCCTTGTCGTTTTCTACAGAAACAGTACCTTTCAGAGCTTTTTGTCTACCCAAATCTCTACCCAAAACAGACTTAAAGACACCAAAATATAACTAAGTATACCTAAGTTCTAATCTGTCATTTGTTTCTAGATAAGCCCTCAACGGGATTTGAACCCGTGACCTTTCCCTTACCAAGGGAATGCTCTACCCCTGAGCCATGAGGGCGTTTTTTAACGCTTTGTTATTATTACATAATGATGGACATTTTTCGCAATACCTCCCAAAATATTTTTGCGTGATTTTTGATATATAGCTATATCGCAATCCTAAATGGTTTGTGGAAGCGCCCCCAAAAGGGAGCGTTTCCACAAACAAAAAAATCTACAAATGATTTAGGACTGCTATAGCAGTCCTAAATCATTTATGAGAGGAACAGGTATGCGAGAAATAGATCTTCGGCTACGCTCAGCTAAAAAAGCCTCGACAAAAATTGTCAAGGCTGGAAAGAAGTGTAAATTATGAAAATGGATGAAGCCTATTGACTCTTACGAAGATTGCTATCAATAACCTTTTGGACTTCTGGTCCTGGTTGATAGGTGTAACCCCAATTAGCATTTTGACTATCGTCAATGATCCGCGGCGTTACTATAATAATTACTTCGTTACGAACGTTTTGATTATTTTCTTGACGGAACAATGCACCAATAATCGGCAGATCACCTAAAAATGGCACTTTAGTCAAGGTTTGACGATCCGAATCTCGGATGATTCCCGATAGCACGAGCGTTTGACCATCCCTAACCCGAATTTGTCCCGAATTAAGTGTCCGTTTAGAGATTAATCCTTGGGAAGTTTGAATACCCAATACCGTTCCTAGTTGCGTTGTTGAAACTAGGGCGCTAACGCTAGGAGATACAGCAAAGTTAATAAACCCGTTGTCGTCAACCCGCGAGACATTGAGATTGAGGGTCAGTCCAACTGGCGTAGTAGTTACGGTTTGAGTTGGGAAGTTTTGAGTTGTAGTACCAGAGGTAATCGTGGTAATGGTAACGGTATTGGCTGTTACCACATCTTCGGTTAGCGCAACTGTTGCCGTTTCACCTTCTTGAACAGTTAGGGTTGGATCGGTGATAACCTTAGCATTTCCACTGACTATGCGAGCGCTGAGAGAGCCAAATAGTCGCTGTGGAGATGTAAGAATTGATGGGGTGCCCGTTGTGTCATTAAAATTTAATCCCAACACTCCAACCGTAGAAGAAATTGCCGCGCCTGTTCCACTTCCATCCGTATTACTTGCATTAAAGGAAAGAGACGAACCAATGGTTTGATTCTTATCGAGGTTTACTTCGACAACCTTTACGTTAACGGCTACTTGACGCTTGCGTAAATCCAAACGGGCAAGTTGAGCTTCGGCAAATTCAATTTGTTTGGGACTTCCAATCAAAGTTAGTGAATTCCCGCGTTCTTCAGCTATGACCTGCAAACCCTTTAAAACTGGGGTAGTAGCAGAATCTGCAGGAACTGTAATTGTTTCAAGGGTTGGAATTGACTCAGTCGGGATATTTACCACCGTAGCCGATGCAGCTGTTCCTACAGTTGCAGTTGCTGCTCCTGGGATTGGACGTTGGCGGTTGACGATCCGCGAAGCTCCCAAACCAATTAAGTAAGCCGAAGCTTCGCCAACGGTGATTTGATTGAGACGATAGTTTTTAGTGACTAGATTTTTGAGGGTTACAGGAAGTTTGGTAGCAACAAAAATGGTGTTCCCGATGCGATTGGCATCTAGTCCTGTAATCCTCAATACATTATTGAAAACATCTTGAGCCGTTTCATTCTCAATGGAAAGGCTAACGGGTTGCTTGAGTCCAGTGCCACTGGAAGTACTGGTGGCAGTTGCGCCAGCGGTAGATGAAGCAGATGAAGCAGCTTCAGCAGAAACAACACTTAACCCTGCAACACGACCGATCAAATTCAAAACTTCAATTGCAGGAGCTTCCCGCAAAGTAATTCTCGGTACGCGTTCAGCAGTACCAAGATCGACAATATCAGGACGCAGTTTGATAGATGATGTAGCAATATCGCCGACAGGAGGAGTCTTGAGTTGGCGGAAGGGGGGGACAACGCCTGGGACGCGACCTTGCAATTGCGGTGTGACTGGATTTGCGACAGGGGGAGGAGCTGAATTTGGTGCATTGCTTTGGGCTAAGCGCGTTTTTCCATCAGCATCAGTAACGGTGATCTTCGGTTCAAATAAAGGTTTTCCTAAAGAGGCGGAATTCACAGATGAATTCTGAGCAGTGAGCACCTTGGTAGAATCAGTGGTAGTTTGCGAATTTACGACTCCAGATTCTGGAGAATTAGCCGCAGAGATCGAGCTAACCTGATTTGCCGAAGGTTGCATTTCTAAGCTAAATACCAAACTATCACCATTATCTTGGCGTTTAATTAGCTCCTTAAGAGTTTCTGGATCGTTAGCAGTGACCCGTATTTGCACTTTGTTAGCGGCATACTGGGTTGCCTCGATCGCGGCAATTCCTGGGGCGGGATTTGTCTTGGCATAGCTAGCATTTCCATTACCCAATTGCAGTTGAGCCCCATTGAGTAAAGCTACCCAAGATTTCCCCTGTTTGGTATAAGTAACTTTTGGACGATCGCTGCTGGCAAAATTTACCGTGAGGTCTAGGCGATCTCCTGAGACATTGGTATTGATATCGGTGATACGGCTAGTAGACAGTCAAAGATAATTTGGCGGGTAAAATAAAGGGACAGAAAATAGTAAGGAAAAAGGTATGTCAGCAAAACGATACAAAGTGACATTAACCGAAGAAGAACGCCAAAAACTAGAACAAATCACTAAAAATGGTAAGTCGGCAGCAGCCAAAATTAACCATG
>NZ_LIRE01000433.1 GCF_001402795.1 Pseudanabaena sp. 'Roaring Creek' | reverse complement strand
TATAGATAATTCAAATAAAAACTACAGCTTCGACTTCGCTCAGCTAGCTTACACCGAGGGCTGAGCGAAGTCGAAGCCCGTCTACAAGTTATTTAAAACAACTATATCTTGTTCGTGATTTGGGGAAGAATGAAATTTAGGAGTGCAAATAAAGTATTCTCAAATAAACTAACACACTGAAAAATTCATGACTCAGGATTCTTCAAATTACGATAACAGCAATCTGACACAAACAACTCTTGAATGGATTGCCAATGTTGGAATTAATGGTATGGGAATTCTGCCTTCTGCAAAGCAGGTGGCAGAAGACCATTTTAACAAGTCAGCTAGTATTGATGATGCCATTGACTCGATTATTGCTTGGAGTACAACCTACGCTGCTGGGACAGGCTTTATTACTGGTCTAGGTGGTATTGCTGCAATGCCCATTACCATCCCCGCAGGTTTAGCTGCGTCCTATGCACTTGGAGCAAATACCGCCGCCGCAATTGCATGTCTTCGTGGATATGATATTCGTTCTGAACAAGTAAGAACAATGATTCTGCTATGTCTGATTGGCGAAGCAGGCGAAGGGATTCTCAAAAACGCAGGAATTGCAATTGGAGCAAAACTAACTCAAAAACTGATCAAACAGATACCTGGTAAGGTTTTGATTGAAATTAATAAAAAGATTGGTTTCCGATTAATTACTAAGGCTGGTGAAAAAGGAGTGATCAATCTTATGAAATTAGTGCCACTCGTTGGAGGTATTGTTGGGGGATCATTTGACGGGATATTTGTTAATACCTGTGGAAAAACTGCTGCTAAGAGAGTATTTCATCAGCAATTCTCATTATGGAAATTTAACTACTGTTAGGTGGGAGATCTAGGTCTAAGCCAAGAATCATAAAAGTCAGAAGATGATCCCAACTATCAAAAACAAGATACCGAGTTAAGGCTCGTAAATCATTAAAAAAGGTTTTGCGGGTAGGCAAATGAGAGGGCAATA
>NZ_LIRE01000664.1 GCF_001402795.1 Pseudanabaena sp. 'Roaring Creek' | reverse complement strand
AATTAGGCTTGCGCGGCAAAGCCGCGCAAGCCTAATTATTCACTTTATAACGCCTATTCTTTGGGAAACTTAAAACCTAGAAGAGCATACCGCCCGCGCAGCGGGCGGTATGCTCTCTGGTTTTGGTTTTTAATTATGCCGAACTACTTAATTAAATTAACCAAGTTTACCTGTGACAATATAGGCAACCCTTAGCCCCACATTCGTAGCATGGTCTGCCATGCGTTCTAAATGATGAATGGCTAACACCATCAGCATTACGGGCTCTGTTTGTTCGCCAAAACATTTTTGGTGAGCGAGCAGATTGTATATATGGTGATAGTCATAATCAACGGCATCATCTTTAGCCTTGATTTGTAAGCCAATATTTTCATCTAAGTTGGCGAGGGCTTCTAAGCTCATGGCAAGCATAGCGCGACAGCGGTTAGACATGACCTCTAACTCACCAAGGTAAGGAGATGGCGGATAGGGAAAAAGCTTAATCGCTATTTCGCCTAGATTTTCGGCATAGTCGCCAATTCGTTCGATATCGCGGATGAGTTGCATTACGGCACTAAGCAATCTGATGTCACGAGCAACTGGCGACTGGAGGGTAATTAGCTCAATACAATCAGTTTCAATTTGACGATAGATTTGATCGATTTGGCGATCTTGAGCGTCAATACGGGTAGCTGATTCAAGATCGCGTTCAAATAGTGCGGCATGGGCAAGAAGAAAAGAATTTTCTACAAGTGCTCCCATTCTTAAGGAATCTTGTTCTAGGCGGTGTAACTGGCGTTCAAACTCGCTCCTTGTTCTTTTCTGGCTTTGAGATAGGGTTTCGGTCATTGGCTCCCACCAAAAATAAATGGGATTATAAAGAAATTAGAAGGAAATTAATATGCATTTTCTAGTCTTACTTTGATACACATCTTTACATGGTTTGTAAATCTTGACGGTATTTGCAAATACTATTGTGGGTCTAGTAGATCTACTAATAGATCTATAGTATCTATAGTAAAGAATAGAGAGGTTCGTCGGTTGTCTATAAATCTAAAATTGACTTACATCTTAACTTGACTGAGTTCAGTTACCATTGGTCGATCGCCATCTAGGGCAATGTCTATGGAGTTATCTAGAGCATTATTAAATAACACTAATGTGGTTGAAGAATTTTGTTGGAAGCCAATCTGTTCGTAAAACTTTTGTTGATTGGTAGTCATCAGATAAACTCGCTCGACATTACAAATATGCGGATGCGCTAACACCGTTTGCACCAATTTACGCCCCAAACCAGAGCCGCGATAATCGGGATGGATCACCACATCAAAAATTGTTGCCCGATAAATACCATCACTGGTGGCTCTTGCATGTCCAATCAGCCGATCGCCATCCCATACAGTTACCACTGGCTTAGAGTTAGCAAGAGCGATCGCCAGACCCGCTTGAGTCCTTTCCGTAGCCCAAAATGTTCCAACTCGCAATAGTTTCTGTAATTGCTCTAAATCGACCTCTTCTTGGCGATCGCTAAAGCGAATGTGGCGATGATCCATATGCTTGCTTTCCCGCATTGATTAACCTATTTCCCATAAGGCTGACATATTGGCGATCGTCCCAATGTATCTGTTATTGCTATAGCAATAGATACATTAAAAACAGAGAAAGGGCATTTAGCGATCTTTCTCTGTGATAAGCAGTTAAGCATAATTAAAAACCAAAACCAGAGAGCGTACTGCCCGCTATGCGGGCGGTACGCTCTTCTAGGTTTTAAGTTTACTTATGCCTAGCTACTTAGCAATTGACTGGTTATAGCAATTTGGTTATAGGAATTGCCTGAAGTGAGCCAACACTTCAGGCAATTCCTATAACCAGTCAATTAAAATCAGTCAATTAAAAAACAAATCCCGTAAGGTTTGGAGATTCAAAAAATGGCAATGCTATTTTTTGGCTATTTTTTGGCTATTTTTTGAATTGCATTTTTTGAATTTAGTTTTTTGGATTTAGTATTACTTAGCTTGCCAAGGTTCTGACAAATACACCTTCTTCGCTAAACCAACTGATTGTAAGAGATTGATTACGCCCCAAGTTGGATCGATTTCCCACCATTTCAGCCCAGATCTTGCCGACTTAGGAAAAGCATGGTGGTTATTATGCCAGCCTTCCCCATAGGTTAAAATTGCAGCCCACCAGAGGTTTGTAGAGTGATCTGGATTCTCCGTAAAGTTTTTGTAACCCCATTTATGACAAGCAGAGTTAATCAGCCATGTACTATGCCAAAGAGCCACGGAGCGCACGGCTACGCCATAAACTAAAAAGGACATGCCAAGACCTGAAAAACATTTTTCCCCAATGATGTATATCAGAGCTGCAAGGGGGACTTGCAACATCAGAAAATAAACATCTAAAAACTTGTAGTAAGGATCGTTAGCGAGATCGGGGGCAAATTTGCAGTAATTGGAACGCTGAAAATGTTCGGGCTTGGAGTACATAATCCACATCATGTGGCTCCACCAAAATCCTTTATTTGCCGAATAAGGATCCTTTTGATTGTCTTCTGTAAAACCGTGATGCTGACGATGTCCACCCACCCAAAATACTGGACCGCCCTGTAATGCTAAGGCTCCAATTGTGGCAATGATGTATTCCAACCACTGGGGTACTTGAAAGCTCCGATGGCTAAGCAAGCGATGATATCCTAAGGTGATGCCGATGCTGCCAAACAACCAATGTAAAAACACGGTGAGGATTACAGCTTGCCATGAAAAATAAAAGGGTGCAGCAAGAGCCGCGAGATGAAAGGCACTGAAAAAAGCGACATTTGTCCAGTTCAGTTTCAGTTCAGTTGAGATGGCTTCAGTAGTGGCGGTCATGAAATAACAACTTAAGGGGTGGTGAGGAGATGCAAGTATCACTTACAATTATATATTAAGTCTAACTGCAATCTCCGTAATAATGCAAGTATCACTTGCAAATCATTTTAATGGTACATGCTCTCATGTCTGTATCTCGTATTCCTACTCGTCAACGCATAGTGAACACGGCGCTAGAGTTGTTTGCTAGTAAGGGAATAACCGAGACGACTACTCGCCAAATCGCTGATTCCGCTCAGGTTAATGAGGTAACTTTATTTCGGCATTTTGGGAATAAACATGGTTTATTGCTAGCTGTTCTGCAAGAATGTCTGCAAAAATATCTGGTGTTGGCTCAAGTAGGAGAGTCGCTCATGGTGTCCGATATCTCTAGTCAGAACGATCTACGGAGATTTCTCAAGTACTACATTCAAAGTTCGTTAAGGGCACTCGAAAGCGTGCCTGAATTGGTACGATCGCTTGTTGGTGAGGCGGGACAATATCCGATCGAAAGTCGGCAGGCGCTTGCCCAAGGTATTAATCAGGTTAATAAGACGATCGCTACCGCCATCAATGATGTGTTGGTTAATTCGCGGCTGCAATATTCTCTGCCCCCGATTAAACTCGCTAACTTATTAAACACCTGTATTTTAGGCTACGCTGTCATCACTTTAACCAGTGACGTGCAGGCGGTTTGGCGCGATCGCGATGAATTTGTGAGTACCCTTGTGGATATGTTTGTCCAAGAGGTAATCCCTACCACCCAAGCCAGACCTATTATCGATATTCCTGCGGAGACAGTCCGCGACATTATCCTCCAAGCCAAAAAATGTAGTCCTAGGGACTATGCGATCGCCTATTTATTATTTGGTGCGGGGATGACCGCCCAAAATTTAACTAATTTGCGCCTCCAAGACTATCAAATCCAAGCTAATCACGGACTTTTGCGCACGCAAGCATCTCAGGAGCCCAATATTAACGGACGCTTAGTACCACTCAATCAAAAAATCCTCGGTCATCGCTACGGCTCCGCAACCAATAATCCTCTCAGTGCCTATCTCAAGGTTCGTCAAAAGGATCTTCAAAAGGATCTTCAAAAGGATCTTAAAGATGCCAAGGCGAATCACGATACGGAGTTAATTTTTCTCAGTAGCGATCGCCAACCACTTTCCTTAGAAGAGGTCGAACAGCTATGGGAGCGTTGGACACAACCCTATCGCAATCTCGATGGTTCGCCCCTAACCCTCGATCAAGCTCGCCATACTTGGTGTATTGAAATGCTGGCAAGGGGCATGGACGTTGATAGCTTTTGTATTATTAGTGGTATCAAAACTAAAGAATTGCAGGCTTATCAAACTCGTCTAAATGAAAAATTAGCCATCGATAAAGCGATCGCCCTTGATGCTTAAAACCAATAAATCATCCAAGAATTTCCATCTTTGCCTGATGGTTTCTTGGTTTTATTTCTTGAACTTAGTGTATAATTCGGGCGTTTAATGTAGTCGCTTTAGCGAACACATTTAATTCAATGTTTTTAAATGATTTCATTGCGTGAGATACGGAGCATCTTTTTTTTGAGAGGCAAACAAGTTGGCATTATCGGCATTTAGATCGGCATTTCCAATTGAAGTTTTGGGTAGAAAAGCAAAGTGAGAGTTCCCCTAGACTGTTACCGCATTCTTGGTTTGACACATCTGTCAGGGCTAGACAAGATCCATCAAGCCCACCGCGATCGCCTGCTCTCCATGCCGAGGCGCGAATATTCTGATGCCGCGATCGCCTCTCGCAAACGCATTATCGATAAAGCCTACGAAACCCTGATAGACCGCGATCGCCTTGAAGGCGCAAATGCCAATGAGTCCCTCGAAGTAGAGAGCGATCGACCTTTAACCTTACCGCCTCAAATTGAAGCCGATGAAAAGGACTTTGCGGGGCTATTATTGATTTTGTACGAACTCGGCGAATCCGAGAAAGTCTTATCCCTCGCCAGACCCTATTACGATCCTGAAGAAGCTGAGCATCAGTCGGCAAGAATTTCCCCCCATGATCCCGATCTACTGCTCTCCGTATCGCTGTCTTACCTAGATCTAGGTCGTGAATACTGGAAACAAGGTCAATATGAGGCGGCGGCTTCCTCCCTAGAAGCTGCCCAAGAAATCCTATTGCGTGAAGGTTTATTTCTAAGTATTCGCAGCGAGATCCAAGCCGATTTATTCCGCCTCCGCCCCTATCGCATTCTCGAATTGTTAGCAACTCCTGACAATCACACCAACGAACATCGTAAAGGAATGTCCCTTTTGCAGGAGATGTTGGATGCAAGGCGCGGCATTGACGGTTCGGGGAACGACTATTCCAGCTTGGGTATTGATGATTTTTTGCGGTTTATCCAGCAATTGCGCAGCTACATGACCGCGATCGAGCAACAAACATTGTTTGAAGAAGAAGCGCGTCGTCCCTCAACCGTAGCCACCTATCTCGCTGTATATGCCCTAATTGCCCGTGGATTCTCCCAGAGGCAGCCTGCCCTAATCCGTCGTGCGAAGGGTTTACTCGTTAAACTCAGTGCCAAGCAAGATATTTATTTAGAAAAAGCAGTCTGTGCGTTGTTGCTCGGTCAGACGGAAGAGGCAAGTGCGGCGATCGACAATAGTAGCGAACACGAACAAATCGCTTTTATCCGTCAAAACTCTGAGGGTGCTCCCGATCTCTTGCCAGGACTCTGTCTTTATAGCGAACGTTGGATGCAAGAAGAGGTATATCCCCATTTCCGCGACTTAATGAGCCAGATCGTCTCGCTCAAAGATTATTTTGCTGACGAACAGGTTCAAGCCTATCTAGAGGAATTGCCCAATACTGGTGCGCTCTCTTCGGAATGGACTTCTCCTGTGGGTGGCGATCGCCTAGGATTGTTATCTTCACTAGAAAATGTCCCCAGTAGCGGACGTAGTTTCGAGCCAAACCCTGCGATTTCCAGTCCAGAGCCAAAACTCTCCACCTATGCTCCTGAAACACCTAATCGTTTTCAACGTTCGGTAGCGCCTGTAATCGAGCGACCTTCCTATAGTGCCAATGGCACTGGCAATAGGGATCTATCGAGTACGCGTCGTCTTGGCAATGTCCCACCACCCAGAACTTCCGCCAGAACTGTTAATGAACCCGTGCGGGAAATCAAGCGACCTGTGCAAGCGCAAAGTCCCCTAGCTCCGCCTAAGCGCAGTAGGTTTAATGTCGGACGTTTGATCGTCGTCATCGTTCTTGCGATCGCGCTCCTAGCGGGATTTATTTCGTTATTAGTTTGGGCAATTCGCTCCTTAAGTGGTGTACCCCGCCTAGAGAGCATCACCCTCGAAAAACCGATCGCAACATTAGTGCAATCGATTAAAGATAACAATGCTGCCCCAGTCGCTCAACCAGGTCCGCTAGATAAAGAAACAGCCACCAAAGTCATCGAAACATGGCAAGCAACTAAATCTAAGGCTCTTGGTAAAGGTTATGAAGACAATCTCCTAGAGGAAATTTTGGTTGACCCTGCCCTGAGCGATTGGAAAGGGCGTGCGAAAGAACTAAAATCCAGTAATTCCTACTTGCAGTACCAAACTAAGTCTAGCGATGTGGATAAAGTTGTTCCTGATGGCGATAGCAAAGCGAAGGTGGTAGCCAAAATTTCCGAGTCCCGCAACTATTTTAATAATGGCGAACTTGATCGCAGTGCTTCCAAGGACGATGCGAGCTACACCGTAGAGTACGATTTAGTGAAAAAAGATAATAAGTGGCTAATTCGGGAGATGTTAGTTTTTTGATTTATTACATTAATAAAGAGAATGGCGGCGCTTCGCGCCGCCATTCTCTTTATTAATGTGAGTTCGGGATAATTTGAAATGGGCTTTGAGAGAGGGTTTGCTACGCAAACCCTCTCTCAAAGCCCAAGAGTAAAATCCTTGCCTAGCAAGGATTTTACTCTTGGGCTTTTAAAAATTAAAAATCATCGGGAAGAATATCGTCATCCTCAGGTTCAATTTCTTCGGGGACGACTTTCGTTGCCGAAACAGCCACCCCTGCGGATAGTTTTTCGCGGACTTGTCGTTCGACATCTTGAGCAAATTCGGGTTTATCTTCCATATATTTGATCGTATTGTCGCGTCCCTGCCCGATATTGTCGCCTTGGTAGCTGTACCATGCCCCTTTACGAACGATGATACTCATTTCTTCCGCCAGATCGACAAGACAGCCTACCGTAGAGATACCTTTACCAAAGATAATATCAAATTCAGCAATACGGAAAGGTGGGGCAACTTTATTTTTGGCAACCTTGACTTTGGCGCGAATGCCATATTCTTCCGTACCTTTTTTCAAGGTTTGGATGCGCCGAATATCGAGACGGACTGAAGCATAGAACTTCAGAGCTGTACCCCCTGTAGTCGTTTCGGGACTGCCGTAGGATACGCCAATTTTTTGACGCAATTGGTTTAAGAAAATAACAATACAGTTTGATCTGCCAACATTGGCGGTGATTTTGCGGAGGGCTTGACTCATCAAGCGTGCTTGCAAACCTACGTGGGAAGCACCCATTTCGCCTTCGATTTCAGCGCGAGGGACGAGTGCGGCAACCGAGTCGATCGCAATGATATCTACTGCCATCGACCGAACGAGATTATCGACAATTTCTAAAGCCATTTCCCCTGAATCGGGCTGGGATATGAGCAAGTTATTAATATCAACGCCTACACTAGCAGCATAGGTAGGATCGAGGGCATGTTCGGCATCAACGAAAGCCGCCACGCCGCCGCGCTTTTGCACTTCTGCGATCGCATGTAGTACAAGGGTAGTTTTACCTGAGCTTTCTGGCCCGTACACTTCGATCACCCTTCCCTTGGGCAATCCGCCACCAAGGGCAAGGTCGAGAGGTAATGCGCCGCTAGGAATGGTCTCGACTCGCATATTAGTTGCATCGCCCAGACGCATGATCGAGCCTTTACCATGATCTTTTTCGATCTTTTGCATGATCGCATCAAGAGCCTTCTTTTTCTCAGGGCTGATGCTAGCTTTTGCTGTTTGGGCGATCGGTGTAGCCTTATCAACTTGACTATTTGCCGTCGCAGAGGAGTTTTTCGGTGCCATTGCCGTTCGAGGTTTAGTTTGTCTAATACATCTGCCTCATTATGACATTAAGCTTCTAGATTTGAGGCATTAAATTTGTACTGATATTTAGGTGATTGTGCTTCAATAGCTTGGATTTAGATATTCGTACTAAAAATTCGCAATAAAAACCATAACATTTGTGCTATTCCCTTCCCAGTGAAAGATTAGACGTTGTGGCGCGGAGCACCGCAACGCTAGTTATTAGTTTTCAATGTCTATTTTGATACTAGGTTACCTACTACTAATCTTCACCAAAAACCTTGGTGTAACCTACGTATCCTAACAATAGGGCTACTGCCAAAATCATTAAAAAATAACTAAAGGGCAAGTACGAGAAAAAGTACAAATGAATCCTACTAGAGAGCCAAGATATAAACATGAATACGAGGGACATTAAAACCAAACCTTGGATTAATTTGAAGGCTGGAATCTGACTCAAGGGCATTCTTTTTTTGGCAAGAACGATCGAAGAAATTACATGATACGGGGCAGATGCGAGTAACAGAATATCGGCTTCTTTTCCTATCTTCCCCCACCCGCCAGTATTGCTCGCGTAGGCTATATAGCCTGCAAACACAATAGACACCAATGCAGACAGGCTCAAATTCACGCTTAATACATAGGGTTCTTCTTTAGTTCCAGGAACAACTAAACAAATATAGTAAGCAATCCAAGGCGATAAAAATATTAATAAAAGAACGGGTATTTTATAGGTTGTTAGAATGCTTTCTATAGTCATAAAGTTCTCCTTACTTTAAAAATTTTCTCTAACTTTTTGGTCGGGGAATTAAGCCAACACAACTGAATTTTAAATAGCTTAATCCCGAAAGATTGAGACGGTTGTGAGGCGTTCAAGACCAATATTTAGAGATTATTCAAAATTACCCATTATTTAAAAGAATGTCAAACTTAATAGCGATCGTTTAGCTAAATTTTTAAATATAAAATCTAAAAGCTCGTGGAGAAAGTAGTACGTTCGCTACAGGCTTTAACTTTATTTTTTAATTATTCTCGGACGTTTGTAACTACTTTTAACGTTATTTATTCAGTTATACCAAATCACAAAACGGCGTAGCCATTTTGTGATTTTAAAACCCTTACTGGGTTTGGTTTTCAATTCCCAAAA
>NZ_LIRE01000432.1 GCF_001402795.1 Pseudanabaena sp. 'Roaring Creek' | reverse complement strand
TATAGTTGTTTTAAATAACTTGTAGACGGGCTTCGACTTCGCTCAGCCCTCGGTGTAAGCTAGCTGAGCGAAGTCGAAGCTGTAGTTTTTATTTAAATTATCTATACTTTTGGGCTTTGAGAAAGGGTTTTCAAGTTAAGAAATGGCGTAGCCATTGCTTAACTTGGTATGAGGCGATCGCCTATTGAACCAGCTTGGCAAGTTCACCACGATTATTTAATTCCATGACGATATCGCAGCCACCAATAAATTCACCATCAATATAAACTTGAGGAAAAGTCGGCCAATCGGAAAACTCCTTTAAACCTTGACGAAGATCCCCATCTTCAAGAATATTTTCAGTTTCATAAGGTTGCCCCAACTTATTAAAAACCTGTACAACGGCGGCAGAAAAACCACATTGAGGCTGTAGAGGCGTACCTTTGATATAGAGCATGATTTTATTGTTTGCGATCTGGCTCTCGATCTTAGTTTGCAAAATAGGGCTAAGCATATTAGTTTAATCTGGTTCAGTTTACGAGCAATTTACTACTGCTACTATAGCAATCGTCATAATCCTTTTTCATATCAACAGCCAAAATATGAATGGCGGCGCGAAGCTCCGCCATTCATATTTTGGGTTAGCTAAACATCATGTTTCGCACGCCAAGTCGGATAGGTGGTTTTCGGAGCTCTCAAGCATTCTTCGACAGTTTCAGCCACGTTACGCCATGTAATATCCTCGCGCCCAAGCATTTTGCGTAATTGGATGAGCGTATCTTCGAGTTCGAGATTAAATTTCTCAAAGGGTAAAGGGGATAAAGCCCTTTCGGGAGCTTGAATTACTTTATTCAAGGCTTCTTTGACAATACTGATAATTTGGTTTGTCATGTCAGATTTGACTCTTTGGCGCAAACTTTGCAACCCACGACGACTAGTGGCATACATAGGCGGCAACCGATTAAGTACGTAGGCTGCCACATCATCAATGCTAATCTTCTCCTTGATCGTTTCGTCAAGACGTTGGACGCGCCGCTCGACGATCGCCGCTACCAAACTTTCGAGAATATTGCTATAGCGATAAACGGTTCCTGACATGTAGGACTCAAAATCTTTAATCTCCGCTGAAATATCCTTTTCGGTTTTGGGTGTTTTTGCACCGTTGCCTAAAATTGGCGTGGGTTTACGGCGCACCGCATAGCTACGCGCTAATAGGGAATTACGGCGGTCAAGGCTGACGTACGTGCCATTGGATAGCCCCTGATAATATCCCGAATCCAAGGCATCGCGGACAGCATCAGGTACGTCTTTCCACTTCAGATACTCTTTATTAAATAATTTGCGTAGTTTCACCAGCGATCGCGCTTGACTGATGAGTTCGTGGGCAGGAATGGGATCGGTTTGCCTTAAAACATCGCTCTGAGTACTTAGGAATCCATTGCGGACAGTTTTAGCGATCGCGTTCCCCAATTCTAGCTCGGCTTTTTTACGCTGCTGGATCCACCCCCGCTGCGTGGTGGCATACATTGGTGGTAATCGATTGAGTGTATAAGCAATTACTTCACTAAGATCGACTCGCTTTTTTACATCAGCACCTAATCTTTTGTATTGTAATTCTGCTTCTTCGATTACTAATTCTTCTAGTGCATTTCTACAACTGCTCATGGAAAATCCTTACATATTGAGGATTAGGTTCGCTTAGTTTTAGCGTGTTTAATCTATTAGAGGTATAAATGTTAGCACAAAATATCAAGTCTTATTTAATTAAAAGTTCCATCTATCGGCTTTAGTTTTAATTAATCAATCTAATCAGTTGGCGCTATTCACATTACGATTAATTTTATTTTTCAGGAATATAGTTACTAAAAAATAAAGTTAATTGAAAATCAAATTTCTAGTATTAGACTTTCATAAAAATTGTTTTTTAATCTCAAAATAGCAGTTCTCAATAGAAAAAATCTAGCGCCAAAACTCTTGAATCTAAAAATCAGAAATCATTAATTCCCGTTTCAGGAATGGTTGTTTTGGATAAACCTGCGATCGCCCTGAGATTTTGGCAACGAATCAATTCGGTAAACTCTGGGGTATTCCGTCCCGCTAGCTTTGCCGCCGCAGGAATGCCATCCAGTAAAGCTCTAGCCGCTTCAGCTTCTCGGTAACCTCTTCTTTGTGCAACTTCGAGTGCTTCGCGATCCGATTCGATTTGAATTTGTGAACTTTTGTTTTTACGCAAAATTTGATTGATGCCAATTGTGCCTAATAGTATGGCGATCGCTATTCCCGTTACATCTCCTTGGATTGCTTCGACAATTCCACCTGCTAGAGACATGGCTGCTACCCCTTGATAAGCACCTGTTTGTAACCATCTTGTCCTTTGTCGCCAGCTTACTTCATACAATAACAGCAGATCCCTTTGTGGTTCTGGTAACTGTCGCCATAAACGAAAATTTATGAGTATTTGTGCGCCTTTCTGCCACGGCAAGATGGGCAGACTCGCAATCGGTTCGATCTGCTCGGATGTGGATTTAATTGATGTCGTCATACGCCAAGAGGCAGGGAGGAGATCGCGTAGGCGGGCGATTTCTTCATTGATGTTCATAGGAGTTGGGAGATTATTTTTTCAGGGAGATTGCGTCTAAAAATCTTGCAAGATCCTGCGAGAAAAATCTTGCCAGAATTAGTAGTGCAAATTATATGATTTTAGACACCATGAAACTTATGTCCTATCTAAACTTAGCAACCCATGAGCAATAACTTAACTGTCGCTGATGCCGAGCGCGTGCTTTGGGAACTGAGCGACCTAGACGACGAAACGGCAACTTTAGAACGCAGGTCGCAAATTTGCGAAGCCCTAGATTATTTAACGCAAAAGTCGGACTACCATATTTTTGGGATCTGCGCTGATACTACCAAGCAAGCTTTACAAGCCTTAAAAAATTACGCCGATCACTTTCGATACGATTTGCCTGATGCTGACCTACCTGCGATCGCTGATGGGATCTACCTGAAATATAACCCTCGCAGTCGTCGTTATCACTCTGACAACTACAAAGGACTATATCGGGGGGTCTTGCTATCTTTTCATACTGATTTTACCGATGGCTATAGCGGTACGCATGGACATTTCCCATTAGATCTTTTTTAAGGAATAGGGGGCAAAGCCTCTCTATTTTTTGAAATAACCTCAAAGCCCAAAAGTAAAAGCCTTGCTTAGCAAGGCTTTTACTTTTTAATGCCAGCTTAATACCAATTTCCAAAAGTGTGGCTACACTTTTGGAAATTGAAAACCAAACCCAGTAAGGGTTTTAAAATCACAAAATGGCGTAGCCATTTTGTGATTTGGTATCACTCGAACTGACGTTAAAATACTTGATCGGTGAAGCTGCCATGTAACCCATAGGGGACGTGATGCTTTAAATGTAAAGTGGCGACTGGTTTTCCCGCAATATTTTGAGCGTCAAGAATCACTAAATCGGAGCGATTGTGAGCAGCATCAAAAACTAAAGTCATGATCCATCCGTCATCTTCAGCCCCATGATCAGCACCATGACGATCGCGAGGTACAAAAATTGGCTCGCTAATAAAGCCCCTTGGCGCAAAACTATGAAACTCTTGCTTGCCAGTTTCTACATCGACTTTGGCGATCGCTTGCAAAGGAGCATTACCCGACTCTTTGGCGATCGCGCCGATATAGGCATAGCGATATTTCTGCCCCATACAACGGGGATTTACCACAGGAAATTCGCAGGAGCGCTCTAATATAAGCTGGCGCTTTACCGTACCAAGTTTGGGATTGATTCTAAAGCGGTATAGCTGTCCCGCAACTACCCCATCAAAATCAATATTCCGAAAATCTGTATTGGGTTCCAGCTTCGGATAGTCAGGATAGCAAACTGAATCGACAATAATCTCATCATCCTCTTCATACGCATTGCAATGGTGAAACACAAAGCAAGGATCGGTTTCTAGGGTTTGGAGATTGCCTTGGCGATCGACTATCAAAAACTGACTGGGCGTATTTGGTCTTAACTCTATGCATTCCCCAGCGGTGGCAAAGCCAAAAATAAAGGGTAAAGGTTTAAAAGAAACGGGATTTTGCATAAAAATTCGATAGTTCGGCGTATAGGCAAAATCATGTAAGAAACAAAATCCCGATACCGTAACCTGTGATTCGGTGGATAATTTGCCTTCGGCATTTACCTGATAGATCGAAATTTTGGATTGCGGTCCAGGTTGTACGCCAAAGCCCCACAAATCCCCCGTGCGATCGTCCCTCCTCGGATGAGCGGTGAATACCTTGCCAGCCGCCAACTTGCCCTCAAAATTTTCTAGCCCTAAGGTGTCCAAATTTTTGGGATTGAGGGCATAGGGTTGAGCGGCTTCCCAGAGAGCCAGTAATTTGCCCCCTTGATATACCACATTGGTGTTAGCAACATTTTTATTTCGCAAATCAAAGATATTGCGGAGCCACCCCCCAGCCTTTTGCGTGCCAAAGACCCCCCGATAAAGAATCTTTCCCGCTTTCTGCTCCGCTAAAAATTCAGGAGTTTTTACAAACTGATTTGTGAAATGCGCCTTGCCATCTTTAAAGGCGATCGCACAGATCATGCCATCGCCATCAAAGGGATGTCCGTACTTTTGCCCGTTAATATCCAGTTGCCCTGGTCCATTGCGAAATAAAGTCCCCTCTAAGGCGATCGGAATTTCGCCTTCAACTTCATCAATCCAATAGGATCTTTCAGTGCGCAGAGACTCATAGCCCTTTTGCCAATCTTCACACGAAAAAGTAGGCGATGCAGTCTGAACCATAGGTAATTACTATCTAAAAAAATACTATTTACAAATAAACCTGCTCGTATTGTAACAATTTCGTCACAATTACAATTTATCCCAGAACACAAAATGGCTAAGCCATTTTGTGTTCTGGGATTAGGACAAACCCAAAGCCCAAAATAGAGTTGCGGCGCGTAGCGCCGCAACTCTATTTTGGGCTTTATATCTTAATTACAATGGCTATAGCTATATTTTGTGAATGGGGATTAGGGC
>NZ_LIRE01000431.1 GCF_001402795.1 Pseudanabaena sp. 'Roaring Creek' | reverse complement strand
TTCGCGCCGCAACACTCTTCTGGGTTTTATGTCTTAACTTATTTGGCTATAGCTATAACGCTGGCTTTGGCAAGATTTCTAAGTAGCTAGGCGCAATTAAACATAAAAGAACAAGACCTGTAGCGCAGCGTGCGCTACAGGTCTTGATTCTGGGTTTTAATTATGCCCAGCTACTTAGAGATTTTTCTATCTAGCTACCGCCAACTGTATCAGGGCATAAAACCCAAAAGAGAGTTGCCGCGCAGAGCGCGGCAACTCTCTTTTGGGTTTTGATTTTGTCCTAACAAAACTGGCGGCAGCTATAGCTCCGAATTTAGCCCAAGCAAAGCTTAGAAGAGCATACCGCCTACTACGCGGGCGGTATGCTCTTCTAAGCTTTGCTTAGCTACTTAACAAGTGCTTATGGCAATTTTAGATTTTTAGGTCACACAACTTACGGGAATACAGGTTAAGCTAGGATTAATCATCGCTTCTTACGTCACAATCTATGCTACGAATTGTCACCCAGAGAACTGAAGCAGAATCCGAAATCAAACGGATTTGCGATCGCATCTATGACGATCAGATGATCCACAAAGAAGCCACAGTCACCGAAATCATTCAAACAGTTAGACGCAAAGGTGATACCGCCCTACTGCACTACACCTCTGAATTTGATGGTCAAGATTTCACAGCGGCGGAACTGCGCGTCAGTGGATCGGAACTTGATGCTGCCTATCAACAGGTCAAAGGAGGTCTACTCAAGGCGATCGAAATGGCTCATCAGCGTATCGAAGAATTTCATAAAATGCGTGTGCCAAAAAGCTGGGTGCATTTTGGCGATAAGGACATAGTTTTAGGTAAACGCTACACGCCCGTTGATGCTGCGGGTATTTACATACCTGGAGGTAAAGCAGCCTATCCAAGTACTGTTTTAATGAATGCCGTACCCGCAAAAGTTGCAGGGGTAAAAAAGATTGTCATGGTTACACCTCCTGGTCAGGAGCGCACCATTAATCCTGCGATCTTAGTGGCGGCTCAGGTAGCTGGGGTGGAAGAAATTTATCGTGTTGGGGGAGCGCAAGCGATCGCAGCTTTAGCCTATGGTACGGAAACCATTCCCAAGGTTGATGTCATCACAGGACCAGGAAATATCTATGTCACCCTTGCCAAGAAGCAGGTATTTGGACGTGTCGGCATCGACTCGATCGCAGGACCTTCTGAAGTTTTAATTATTGCCGATGCTAGCGCCAATCCTACCTACGTAGCGGCAGATATGCTGGCTCAAGCTGAACACGATCAAATGGCAGCATCCATCCTGCTCACCAATGATTCGCGCCTTGCTAATCGAGTTTCTGAAGAAGTAAATCGGATGCTAGAAAACCATCCACGGCGCTTAATGACAGAAAAGGCGATCGCTCACTATGGCTTAATTGTCGTCGTCGATAACCTCAATACCGCCGCCGAACTATCCAATCAATTTGCCCCAGAACATCTGGAATTAGAAATCGAAGAACCTTGGCAATTGATCGATCAAATTCGTCATGCAGGGGCGATTTTTATCGGGCATTCTACACCTGAGGCAGTCGGTGACTACCTCGCAGGACCAAATCACACTTTGCCTACCTGTGGGGGTGCGCGTTATTCGTCGGCACTGGGGGTTGAAACATTTTTGAAGCATTCAAGCTTGATTCAGTACAGTCCTGAAGCCTTAAAGGAAGTCTCTGGGGCGATCGCGTTGTTAACCGAAGCCGAAGGCTTACCCTCCCACGGTGATTCCGTAAGATTGAGATTGCAAGATATTTAGTAGTTCTTTAGTAGTTCTTTAAGGTTAACGTCATTTCCGCCATTCGCGCGGCGCTAAGCGCCGCGCAAATGGTGTTATCGAACTAACGTTAATTTAATTTTTTAATTACTTTTTGATACTTTTTGAAATAACGCAACTGTAACAGCTTTAGCAATCTCAAATGACTTGTGAGAGGCTTCGATTTCGCCTAGCCATCATATCCTGATGGCTAGGCGAAATCGAAGCCCTATTTCTCTTAGGCTCTTGCGGATAAAAAATGTCCCACCAAAGTTATCTAGCTTCGACTACGCTCAGCCAACGTTAGCTGAGCGTAGTCGAAGCTAGATAACTTTGGTGGGACATTTTTTATCCGCAAGAGCCTAAG
>NZ_LIRE01000430.1 GCF_001402795.1 Pseudanabaena sp. 'Roaring Creek' | reverse complement strand
TTCTAATACCAAGTTAAGAAATGGGGGAGCCATTTCTTAACTCAAAAACCCTTACTGGGTTTGTTTTTAATTCACTGAAGTGTTGGCTCACTTCAGTGAATTGGTATAAAAAGCTGCTGTCAACTGGATCAGGACATAAAAAAGAGGGTTGCCGTGCTATATCAATCTCTCTATACAGAGACTCGATCGGCGTGATTTTGCCAGTAAAAAGCGATCGCTAAATTAATCCATTTGAAAACGTAGTACAGACTAGTGAAGACAAGGAAAAACAAAATCGTGCCGAAGAAGAAATTGGGATTTTCCAGATTTTGGAATGCATGTTGCATAACATACTGGGGTTGAGTAAATACATCCCAACTATTCAAGCGATTGACCCTTCCTAAATATACGCCGATCGCACAGATGAAATTCATGCCAACTTCCATGAAAGTTATGTGCTCGATCAGCTTCAGCCAACCTAAATATTGAATGAGCCTCATTAACGATATTACGTAGCATTGAAACCCACACAATATGAAGATCGTATATTGGGGAATCAAGACAAAAATTATGCCATTATCCGAAATTTCAGGGGTTCTTACATCATCCACAAAGTGAATAATATCGGTAATTATGTAAGGGGCATTCGGCAGGAAGAGAATAAAAATTGTTAGCCCCAGCCACCACGTAATATTTTGAGGTAAGCGCTTAGGCGATCGCTTTATGAATAAAATAAAGCTCAATAGGCAAGGAATAATTGCTAAAAAGAGATTCCAACTCATCCATCGAAAATTATCCAAAAACTGAGAGAAGGCTTCCGACATTATGTTTACTCCAAATATATGTTCAGTACTTATAGGTAAGTGGACTTAATTAAATATAAAACCCTAAAACCTGCGATGCACGCACAGCGTGCGCCGCAGGTTTTAGATCGGGATTTTAATTATGCTGAGGTACTTATGTTCATTGCCTGTATGTTCATTGCTTATATATTCATTGCTTATATATTCATTGCTTATATATTCAGTAATATGTTGATAGCTAGCGTTTGTTAGCTGACCAATGCCTGTTATCAATATCCCTAACCAAAGATCCTTTACCAAAGATTAAGTTCTAAGATTAAGTTCTATGATAAATAGTTTCCTAATTAATTTCCCAATTAATTTCCCAATTAATGAGAAGTGGTTAATTGCGATCGCCCTCAATACCATCCTAGGCGCGATCGCTCTCACGTTGCCGCGTAAAGTCTTAACTACCGCAGGTATTTGCCACGCTTGGGGCTTGGGAATTATAATCTGGGGCTGTTTAGGATGGCAGGGTTATACCGTCATTTTAAGCTATCTGATCGTAGGTTCGGGGGTAACGCGCATTGGTAAGGAGATCAAAGAAGCTAAGGGCATCGCCGAAAAACGTGATGGAGCAAGAGGACCTGAAAATCTCTGGGGATCGGCAGCGACGGGGGCAGTATGCGCGATCGCCCAAGCCATAGTCCCCAATCCAATCTGGCTACTAGCCTATGTAGCTAGCCTCAGTACCAAACTCGCCGATACAACCGCTAGCGAGATAGGCAAAGCCTATGGAAAAAGCACCTTTTTAATTACTACCCTCAAGCCAGTTGCCGCAGGTACAGAGGGAGCGGTGAGCTTAGAAGGAACGATCGCGGGAGTGATGGGCTCTTTGTTAATTGCGGTGATTGGTTGGGCGGTAGGTTTACTTTCTAGCCCTTGGAGTCTGCTTTGGTGTGCGATCGCCGCCTTTATAGCCACCAATATCGAGAGTTTAATCGGAGCAACTCTCCAAAATAAATACGATTGGCTTACTAATGAATTAGTCAATGGAATTAATACAACTATTGGTGCAGCGATCGCTATTTTAATCGCGCAATCATTACATACATTTAACCTTTTATTAATCTAAATTTAACCATATAAATTACAGTTTTTGAAATTATCGCAAACCCTAAATCATTGTTAGGCAATAGTTATGGGGATTTATTTTTGTGATTTAAGTCGATGCCTAAAATGTCAATTGGCAATACAATAAAAGTCATATTTATATTCACGTATGTATAAAGCGGAGTTTGATTTTGACTACCATCGATTTGTTTAAAAATGCTACAGACTACATCACTTTTCCAGCAGGCGATGTGGTCTTCCATAAAGGTGGAGTTGCCGATCGCATGTATGTGATCGTAGAAGGTGAAGTAGAAATTTTCATAGATGGCAAAATCTTGGATACTACTGGAGCGGGAGGAATCGTGGGAGAAATGGCTCTAATTGATGCCAGCCCAAGAAGTGCTACAGCGATCGCTAAAACCGAATGCAAGCTAGTACCTGTCGATCAAAAACGTTTTTCTTTTTTGGTACAACAAACTCCTAACTTCGCGATTAACGTGATGAAAATCATGGTTGAAAGAATTAGAAGACTTGATGCCCTAGTTTTATCGATCAAATAAGCAATACTAACCAATAAGTAAGTGGGCTTAATTAAATATAAAACCCTAAAACCTGCGGCGCACGCGCAGCGTGCGCCGCAGACTTTAGATCTGGATTTTAATTATGCTGAGGTACTTAGGGACTTGC
>NZ_LIRE01000429.1 GCF_001402795.1 Pseudanabaena sp. 'Roaring Creek' | reverse complement strand
TCGTGTTGCCGCGCTCTGCGCGGCAACACGACCTTGGGTTTTATGTCCTGATACAGTTGGCGGTAGCTATATTTTACGAAAAAAAACTTGGAGCGCTTCGCAATTTTCCAAAGGAGAATGGTAGCGCGAAGCGCCACCATTCTCCTCTGGAGATTTATTAATAATGTAGAGGTAGAGCGGCAAGGGGCAATAGAGAAAACCCAATCCAAAATAGCGATCGCCAAGAAAATTGTGGTAATGGTTCGGGCTCGGCTAATAAAAAGTCAATTCGTTCTTCGAGGCGATCGCTGGTATTGGTCGAACCAAAGGCAGCCGAAAAGGTTTGGGTCGGCATAGTATTGCCACTAACCATTGTTAATAAGGACTCCGCTAGCAATAGCCCATCGGCGTACTGAGCTGCCCAGCGATCGGCGCGCAGTTCTCGTAATAGTAGCAACTCTTCCCATAGGGTTTGGGTATTGGGCAACCAAGGCATCACTTGCCGCAGACAGCCGAGCCAGAAAAACCAAAAGGTATCGCGGTAATGAGCATGGGCGCGTTCGTGGCATAAAACAGCTTCTAGGTGTTCGCGATCGAGGGTATCAAGCAATCCTTGACTGACAAAAAGATGCGATCGCCAAAAGCCGATTTGAGCCGCAAAGAGTATGGGCATATTGAGCAATCTCAAGGGTTCATCGATCGAGTTCACTTTTTTTAATTCGACCACCAGATTTTGCAATTTCTGTAATGACTGCCAACCATTGAAGGCAAGTTGTAGCGATCGCCCTATACAGTAAATCAGAAATACCAAGGCGATGCCATAGCTAAATCTTCCTGTGGGCAAGCCGATCATTTGCCCTTCAAATCCCATGCATAGCACGGCGATCGCTGTCATCACTACGAGCATCGGTGGGAGGACAAAGCACACTAAAGCTTTTTGCCATCGTTCTTGCCAACGTCCTTGCCAACTAAAGTGCGCGTCACCACTATGTCCCCAGCTGTAGCGCAAGCCCCAAGCGAGGAATAACGACCCCAAGATCATTACCGAATGTACAGAGAAAAAGGGCATGGGCTTATCCTTCCTGTGGTTGTTCTCGCGATTGACGGATGGTTTTGAGGCGGGCGGCGATCGCTTCTAATTTATCGACGCTAGCTCGATCGAGGTCGTTGGCAAAGGCTGCCACAATATCGGCATCACCCACTTCTAAAAAACGGTTGAGTTGATGATAAACCTTTAAAGTCTGTGCTTCTTCACGGGTGATCCGCGCTTGCCAATAGAGCGCTCGTCCTTCTTTTTCACAGTGAATCCAGCCCTTTTGCTCCAATCGCCGCAATACAGTCATCACCGAACCATAGGCTAGCTCGCGATCGGGATCGGACAAAATGCGATCGTGGATATCCGTCGCTCCTAATCGCCTGCTATCCCAAATAATATTCAGTATCTCTGACTCTAAAGGCCCTAGGGATAACTGTTTTGGTCGGTGTTGGGGTAAGGGGGTCATAACTCAATCAGCATGATTTGTTATCACTATAGCTCTTTCTAAGTAGCTGGGCATAAAAAATAGAGCTTAAACCTTTAGCGCACGCGCAGCGTGCGCTAAAGGTTTAAGGATTTGATATTTAATTGCGCCCAGTTATACCAATTCCCAAAAGTGTGGCTACACTTTTGGGAATTAAAAACCAAACCCAGTAAGGGTTTTAAAATCACAAAATGGCTACGCCATTTTGTGATTTGGTATTACTTACAGATCTTTGTTGTTGTCGCAATCCTAAATAACGTGAGTTCGGGATAATTTGAAACGGGCTTTGAGAGAAGGTTTGCGTAGCAAACCCTCTCTCAAAGCTCAAAAGTAAAAGCCTTGCGTAGCAAGGCTTTTACTTTTGAGCTTTGAAGATTTGTCAGCTTAACTCGAACTGACGTTAAATAAATTGTTGAGTTATGACTAAAGTACCATCCGCAGGATGTGCAACGTAATTGCTGTCATGCATCCTCAAAATAGAAAAATAGAGGTCTTTTTCTGTTCCCAGTAAATTTAGATAGGCGCAATTAAATATAAAACCCAAGAGCTGTAGCGTGCGCTACAGCTCTCGACTCTGGTTTCTAATTATGCCCAGCTACTTAAAAGCGCCAAACTAAGTAGTTCAGCATAAATAATTAAAAATCAAGACCAGAGAGCGTACCGCCCGCGTAGCGGGCGGTACGCTCTTAGCTACATCCCAATTAAAAGCCCAATTAAAATTTTAAGGACAATAGCCTATGCTCTCGATCAATGCGATCGCCCAAGGTCTACCGCGAAGTATGACCTTGCTTGCCACCGCCGAGGCAGAGAATGCTCCCATAATTTTGTCGGGAGTATTACTGACCCTTGTGATTATTTATTTTGCCAGTAAGGTGGGCAGTGAAATTGCCAAACGCTTGGATTTACCGCCTGTTTTGGGGGAATTGGTGGCTGGGGTGCTTGTGGGCGTGTCGGCTTTACGGTTAGTGATTTTTCCCGAAGGTGGGCTTACGGCGGCAGACTCGCTGGTGATGTCCGCACTACAGGCGCTTAACCCACTCACTCCCGCAGCCATCGATCGCATCTTCATATCTCAAAGTGAAGTGATTTCCGTTCTCGCGGAGCTAGGAGTAATTATTCTGCTATTTGAGATCGGTTTAGAGTCGGATTTGCGGCAACTCAAAGAAGTCGGGGTACAGGCGATCGTCGTTGCCTTTGTTGGTGTCGCAGTTCCCTTTGCCGCAGGAACAGCAGGGTTAATGTATCTTTTTCATGTGGCGGCGATTCCTGCTATTTTTGCTGGTGCGGCGCTTACTGCTACGAGTATCGGGATCACTTCTAAGGTGTTGGCAGAAATAGGGCAACTAAAATCTAAGGAAGGACAAATTATCGTCGGAGCCGCAGTCATTGATGACGTTCTTGGCATCATTGTTTTGGCTGTAGTCGCCAGTTTAGCGAAGACAGGGGAGGTGGATATTCAGAAAGTGTCGATCCTGTTAGTTAGTGCGATCGCTTTTCTATTTGGTTCGGTTCTTTTAGGGGGATTTTTTAATAAGACCTTTATTACACTCGTAAACAAGCTCAAAACAAGGGGAAATATTGTAATTCCTGCCTTTACCTTTGCCTATCTCATGGCATTTCTCGGTAATGCCATTCACTTAGAGGCAATCTTAGGAGCCTTTGCCGCAGGGCTGGTATTAGATGAAACGGACGCTCGCAATGAATTAGATGAATTGATCAAACCTGTAGCGGACTTATTAGTACCTATTTTCTTTGTAACTGTAGGGGCTAAAGCCGATCTCAGCGTTCTCAATCCCATGATTCCCGAAAATCGCAGCGGTTTACTTATTGCCATTTTTCTATTGTTGGTGGCGATCGCTGGCAAGGTCGTCACAGGCTGGGTCGTATTTGGACAGGAGAATATTAATCGATTGGCGATCGGGATTGGGATGGTTCCCCGTGGAGAAGTGGGACTAGTATTTGCAGGAATTGGTACGGCTAGTGGTGCAATTAATAAACCCTTGGAAGTAGCCATCATCATTATGGTGATTCTGACTACGTTCCTCGCACCGCCATTTTTGCGGATTGCCTTTGGTAAAACCGCCCAAAATAATGCCGAACGATAGCAGTCTTGTAAACAGGCTTGTATAGCTGTCGCCAAGTGTACTAGGTCATAAAACCCAAGAATTAATTGGCGGCGCTTCGCGCCGCCAATTAATTCTTGGGTTTTGATTTGTCCTATTTCAGGTGACTGTAGCTATAAAACAGTGTTGCCGCGCTCTGCGCGGCAACACTGTTTTACTTGACC
>NZ_LIRE01000428.1 GCF_001402795.1 Pseudanabaena sp. 'Roaring Creek' | reverse complement strand
TTAGCGATCGCGCGATCGCCGCAAGTTACCAAGCCTGATTATTACGACCTAGAAGGTCGGAAAAAGATTAAAAACAAAGATTAAAAACAAAGATTTAAAGATAAGGATTAAAAACAAAAAGAGGTGCAAAGCATCGAAAGGCGATCGCTAAATTAGCGATCGCCTTTCTGTATTTATTCGGTGTCATCCTCAATCGGCGATCTGGTTAAACTTTACATCTAAGGCGTTATTAGTTGCCTGTATGGTCTATTTGGCGATGCGGAATATCTCGAAGAAGTGGACGATACCCATTCGAGATTGGAAACCTGCTCTCAATCTCTTTGCGATCCTCGAAGAGGATCGTCTCCACATATAGCTTCTAGACTTCACCCACTTTACTTGACAGTCTCCCGCCACTTGCATTTTGGGGCTTAGTTCCTAATTAATTCTTTTGGGCGGACGATTGAGTAATCCCCCAAAAATTTCTTGATTTAAAGCGATCGCTCTAACCCTAATTTACTTCATCCAATCTAGTTCGATCTCCGTAGTGTTTGTAGAAGCTTTAGAAAAGCCCTTGGCAAATAGAAGACTTCGATAAACCCATATACTCCATTAACACAATGTTAAAGATCAAATCTCTTAGCCCTTTGCTTGCTCCTCTAGCCCTTGCTGGTGCGATTTCCATTGGTGATATTGCTGCCCATAGCTTTGTGCCTCAACTTCAAAATACTGTGACTGCTTCAGCAGAACCTACCGCACAAGAAAAGATCGATCTTATTGCTAAGAATAAAGGACAAATTGGCAATGGCGATCAATTACGTCGTTACTTCTTTGGCGATCTCGAACCTCTAGCCGTTCAACCAGGTGGTGCGGGTATGGTTGTTAATCTTTACAACAAAGCCAACGATGTGACCTTTTCTTACTGCGCGACCTATGACGTTGTTGTCGCAGTTAAAAAAGGTAGAGTTCCCGTATTTCCTGCCAATGAAGTGAAATAATTTTTCCCAACTTATTGCAGTTTTCAATTTGTCCCTAATCAGTTGAAAACTGCAAGACACCAGTAAAATGCCAATGCCATCCGAACGATTTTTAAGTCCTTTTATTTCTCCACCCCAATGTTAAAGATCGAATTTCTTGGCTCTTTATTTGCCCCTCTCGCTATTGCAGGTGCGCTCGGTATTTGCGATATTGCTACCTACAGCTTTTTTCCCCACTCCAAAATATTGTAAATGCTTCCGCAGAAACCATAGATCGGTCAAATATAATCCTCATTGCGAAGAGAGATAGCTTTTTTCCCCCACTCCAAAATACGGTAACTGCTTTAGCTGAATCCAAAGATCAAGAAAAGATCGATCTGATTGCGAAGAACAAAGGACAAATTGGTAGTGGTAATCAATTACGTCGTTACTTTTTTGGCGATCTCGAACCCCTAGGCGTTCAGACTGGTGGAGCGGGTATGGTTGTAAGTCTTTACAATAAAGCTAATGATGTAACCTTCTCTTACTGCGCGACCTATGATGTCGTTGTTGCTGTTAGGAAAGGAAAAGTGCCAATATTTCCAGCCGATGAAGTTAAATAGTCCTTTGAGAGTTGAAGTTCACAATCCCAAAATTTGCGTTTAACAAATTTGCGTTTAACATATCGTAAATTCCTATAAAAGCCGAGAGCCTATACCTTTGACTGCGGTAGGTTCTGTTTTCTAGCATTAATCGCGATTGTTTTCGTATTTCCCTTCCAAAATGACAGAGTTAGAAATAAGTAGCTAAGCATCAAATCCCAAAAACTGTACTGCCTGCTGGGCAGACGGTACAAGCTTTGATTTTGTTCTTTAACTATGTTGATGTATTTACAGCAATTTTCGATCAAACGAACCACAAAAAATCGTTAAAAGTACGGCTCTGCAACACTTTTAACAATTTGCTTAATTCGGGTTTGAGCGCAAAGCGCTGTAGTATTATGGTCACAAAAATATCCTCAAGCGCTTTGCGTTAAAATCAGAACTACAATTGGAATGAGAAGTACTGCAAGGAAATACTTCTAACAAAAATTATGCGGTTCGTTTATTTCCGATTAAGATGAAAAAATTTCTTCCTGCTGCTTTCTATCTCGCTCTTGCGGTGGTGATTCTTGCTTCGTCTAATTCGATCACCCGTAAGCTCGTCCAAATTGGACAAAATAATTTAGTCGATGGACGAAATCCAATCTCTCTTTGTAATGTTCTATTTGTCGGTAATATCTGTGCTTTGGGTTTAATGATTCTCATTTTTCATAAACATTGGAATCGAGCGAATCTCAAGACAATCACTCGTAAGGATTGGGTAGGACTGACTATTACAGGAATTTTATCAGGAGCGATCGCTCCTGCCTTGATTTTCAACGCTTTAGGAATAACCAACGTCACAAATATCGTACTAATCGGTCGAATCGAGCCGATCTTAACTCTCTTTCTCAGCGTTTGGCTCTTAGGAGCAACCCTTAATAATTGGTCGATCGCTGGCACTTTCCTCTCCTTTGCGGGGGTAGCTACGACTGCATTCATGACATCTTCAACTAATAGCATTGAGATGGGTGGTTTTCGCTTTGGAACGGGCGAAACATTAGTAGCGATCGCCGCCGTCATTATTTCTATCTCTACGATTGTGAATAAACGACAGTTAAAAAAAATTCCCTTAGGAATTTTTATGGTTTATCGAAACCTGCTAGGGACGGTGGTTTTTTTTCTATTGGCAAATATTCTTTATGGCACGAGGCATTTTGTTGATGTTTTCTCTCCTTTACTCTTGCAATGGATGCTGATCTATGCGGCAGTTATTGTCGTTACAGGTCAGCTTTGTTGGCTAGCAGGACTAAAAAAAGCCACGATTGCCGAAATCAATTTAGCAAGCCTATGCAACCCAATTATGGCTGTTATTATGGCCTATGTAATTTTGCGCGAAGTGCCAACTCAAGCTCAATATACGGGTGGAAGTTTGTTACTGATTGGCTTGATTGTTAGCTTTATTGGCAATCTCCAACAAGCAAAAATCAAGCAATCGCCTGCTAGCGATCGCGCACCCATACAAATGATTGTTGGTTTATAAGTACCGAAGTATAGCTTTAGCCAAATAAGTTAAGACATAAACCCCAAGAATTAATTGGCGGCGTGAAGCGCTGCCAATTAATTCTTGGGGTTTGATTTGTCCTAATTCAAGTGACTGTAGCTATAAGTAGTTCAGCATAAGTAAAAACCAAAACCTAGAAGAGCGTACCGACCGTGTAGCGGTCGGTACGCTCTTCTATTATGCTTCTTAGCTACTTAATTTAGACTTCGCCTCGATACTTTAAGATAACTACGCCCAAGGGTGGCGCAGTCACATCGATAGAATAAGGTTTACCATGAGTACCGTAGTCATCGGTATACTTGCCTCCCATATTACCGATCCCGCTACCGCCATAGATTGGAGCATCGCTATTAAGAATCTCTTTATAGAAGCCCTTTGCAGGAACACCAACCCGATAGTTATGATGGGGAACTGGGGTAAAGTTGCAGACCACTAATACAAACTCGCCATCTTCGCCTTTCCGTAGGAAAGAGATGACCGAATTGCGCGTATCGTTGCATTCAATCCATTCAAAGCCTTCTTGGGTGAAATCCTGAGTGTAAAGTTCGGGGAGCGATCGCAATAGTTTATTGAGATCGCTGACATATTTTTGCAATGTTTTATGGCTGGGATACTGCAATAAATGCCATTCGAGATCGCCCCAAACATTCCATTCCGCCCATTGCCCAAACTCCATCCCCATGAACATGGTTTTCTTGCCAGGATGGGTAAACATATAGCCAAAGAGACAGCGCAGATTGGCAAATTTCTGCCATTCATCTCCAGGCATCTTCCCGATCATTGGACTTTTGCCATGAACCACTTCATCGTGGGAGAGCGCTAGCATGAAGTTTTCGCTGAAGGCATACCAAATGCTAAAGGTTAGGTAGTTGTTATTATGTCCGCGAAAATAGGGATCGAGCTTGAAATAGTCCAGCATGTCATGCATCCATCCCATATTCCATTTCAGGTTAAAGCCCAAGCCACCCGAATAGGCGGGCCATGTCACCATCGGCCAAGAGGTAGATTCTTCGGCAATAGAAAGCGCTCCAGGATAATAGGTAAATAGAATGCTGTGCAGGTGACGAAATAGCTCGATCGCCTCCAAACTCTCGCGACCGCCGTACTCATTGGGCAACCAAGTTCCCGCTTCGCGGTTGTAATCGCGATAGATCATTGAGGCAACCGCGTCAACCCGAATACCATCAATATGGTATTTGTCAAACCAGAAAAGGACATTGGCAATCAAGAAATTCTTAACTTCACTACGTTTGTAGTTAAAAATCTTGGTTCCCCATTCCTTATGCTCGCCAATTCTGACATCCGCAGGCTCGTACAGAAAAGTTCCATCAAAGAAGGATAAACCATGTCCATCCTTGGGGAAGTGAGCGGGAACCCAATCGACAATGATGCCAATGTCATTCTGGTGACATTTATCGATGAAATACATCAAATCCTGCGGTGTACCATAGCGGGATGTGGCGGCATAGTAACCAGTGACTTGATAGCCCCAAGAGCCATCAAAGGGATGCTCGGCAATGGGCATCATCTCAATATGGGTATAGCCCATTTCCTTGACATAGGGGATGAGATCTTCGGCAAGTTCGCGATAGGTGAGAAATCTCGCTCCAGGCTTAAGATCGGCTGCGGATACTGCAGGATAGCCACTTTCAGGAGGATTTGCCGATGAGGCATGCATCCAAGATCCGAGATGCATTTCATAGACAGAGATGGGCTTTTTGAGGGGATCTTCCGTGCGTCGCTTTTCTAGCCAAGCGCGATCGTTCCACTGGTAGGTATTGAGATCCGTGACGATCGAAGCGGTTTTAGGGCGGATTTCTTGGAAGTAGCCGTAGGGATCGGATTTTTCGTAAATATGTCCTTCAGGACTCTTGATTTCGTATTTATATACTGTACCAACGGTTAAATCGGGAATAAATAGATCCCAAATACCCGTATTACCTTTACGCATTTGGTGCTTGCGTCCGTCCCAGCTATTGAAATCACCAATGATAGAGACGTTGCGGGCATTAGGAGCCCAGACTGCGAAATATACCCCACTGACATTATCGATGGTGGTAAGGTGCGCACCCATTTTTTCATAGATTTGATAGTGCGTTCCTTCACCAAATAGGTAGGCATCAAACTCTGTCAGTAATGGTGATTTGAAATAATAGGGATCGCGAATTAGGCGATCGCTGTCACCAGACTTGACTTTAAATTGATAGCTAAATAGGTGGGGGGCATCACTGATAATGCATTCAAAAAAGTGCGGGTGATGCACGGAATACATCGGATATTCTTTATGTTGGTCGGGTGTAACTACATATACTGCCTCTGCATCGGGTAGATACGCTCTAACCACCCATACCGACTTACCGTCTTGCTCAATTTGATGTGGCCCGAGGACTGTAAAAGGGTCGTGGTGTTGGTTCCACACAATGCGATCGATCTGCTCGGTGGGTATGGTCGGGGTCATATCTCTTTTAGTAAACGCACATATTTAAATTACTGCATATTATTCACCAAATTGCGATGTGTAATCTAAACTAAAGACTGATGGTTTATTTCGTTTTTTTTTAATGTGGTGCTTGCTGTTAAATTCTTTGCCAAAAATATTTATAGCTACAGTCACTTGACTTAGGACAAATCAAACCCCAAGAATTGACTGGCGGCGCTTCGCACCGCCAGTCAATTCTTGGGGTTTATGTCCTAGTACAATTGGCGACAGCTATATGAATATGCGTGAATATTCGCAAATATTCGCGAAAAAGCAAATTGCTAGGCTTATTTGTTAGTATTTCTACTCCCTTCCCGCTATAAAATTAGAAATTAAAAACCAAGAATTAGACGTTGCGGCGCGAAGCGCCGCAACGTCTAATTCTTCACTGGGAAGGGAGTAAATAGGTAAGGATGGGCGGCGCAAAGCGCCGCCCATCCTTACCTATTTAGTTTTTCATCGTTTTTAAATTAATCATTCTCAAAAATAAGACGATCGCTGTAATTGCCCCACAGGAAATCGTCAAGATCCAATTTTTAAGATTCCATTCCACCGCACCCAGATAACTTGAACCGATCGCAATGGTATGCACTGAGGCGAGTACCAACGCAGGAACCGAAAGTAAATGTAAATAACGCCAAGCCTTACCGAGTTTAGCGACCATCCAATCGGAACTGGTGATGGCGGCTGGAGTCATTAAGGCGATCGCGATCGCCCCTAACCAAATTGCTAGTTGATGCCTTGGGATCAGGAAAGATAAAGCATCAAAATTCCATTGAAAAGTATGTTCGAGCATATGGAAAGTATGGGCGATGGAAAGGATGAAGGCTCCCATCCCGATGGCACGGCGATAGGTCATTAACGCCGACCAAAATTTTGATATTTGTCCGAGTGGACGCGCTACCAACGCAAGAACGAGCAGAATTAATCCACCATGCCCCGTATAATCCACCATATCGCTACTTCGCAATACCGTTAGGATGCCAATTGTTAGCGTGATCCACCCGCCCATCCGAAATAACTGACTGCGGCGATCGCGACTCATTAGTCCCGCAAATATGCCAATGCCCAGCATCGATGGTAAAGTGCCGAGCCCAAAAGCCAGCATCGTTAACGCTCCCTGCATCATATTGCTAGTTTCGGCTGCCTTGAGTTGAGCTGTATAGAGAAAACCACAGGGAATCAATCCCCATGTCATTCCAAGTAAAGCAGGGGTAATAGGATGGGAATAGAGGGATAACTTCATCATGGCATTGCTAAGACGCTGATGGAGTCCGAGGGCAGCTATGGGATTGAGAAAGGGGATCTGAGGTAAACCTTCAGGCTCGATCTGCACCAGTCCCATCCATACTAATAAAACTCCCGTCAAAATCGCTAGCCACCGCCGCAGATCGCTTTCTATGCCTGCTAACTGACCACTGGCAATTAGTACTGAACCGATCGCCCCAATCGCCGCGCCTACCAGTACATAACTGAAAATCCTACCAATATTGAGCAATGCGTGAAAGTACAGATGCTGTTGCCAACCTTGGGAAGGCTCGCGATCTTGTCGATCTTTTCTAGAAAGTGAAAAGGCAACGGTCAAGGGGCCACACATACCCACGCAGTGACCAAAACTTCCTAAAAATCCCAAGGCGGATATAAGCAATAAATCTAGCATTCTTCACATATAACGCAATTTGGATGCTTATTTGCCAACATTGACGGTAAAAGTTAATTCAAAGGGTGGAAAATCTTCATCTCCCTTAGGTGCGCCGTTTAATAGCAGTTCGTATCTGCCTACCTGTGGAAATACTATCTCGATACTCGGCAAGCCCAAGTAGCGATCAAGGATCGATGGCATTTGAGATACTGTAAATCTAATATTTTTGTTGGTTAGAGACCTTACTTCTAGACGACAGTTACAGTTGTTGTAAGGAATGATTTCGCCGCCCCGTCTCGTTAACGCGATCCAAGCTCGCGATCTTTGACCTGCGATCGGGCGATCGTCTGGCTCGATATGTAATGTCCCTCCAACTTCATTAGAGGTTCTCACTTCATGGGCAATACGAATGGGAAAGCTCTTACTTCCTAAATCCACGTTGAGATTAGGAGTAGATAGATGCAAATTTAATAGGATAGAAGCAATTTCCAACATTGATTAATTAATGATTGTTTTTTGAGATGGAACGGTTAGGATTTCTTAATTACTCCACAGGCAATGCGAGTCTTGTAATCAACATTCGGAATAGTTGAATTTCCATTTGCGCCTGCATGGATGAGAATGGATGTACCGCCTTGCTTGAGCAGAGAGTTGGGCTTGTTATCCAAACTTAGTCGGGGAAGTAGGGCGTTCAGGTTTCCCTTGCCATCTTTCTTAACTACAATATTGGGCAAATCACCTGCGGGGTTATGTTTTTCTCCTTCATGCTTTTCATGGCTCCCATGGGCTCCATGCATAGGATTAATCTCATTATCGACATCGTCATCATCTTTAGGATTGAAGTGATTTCCCGATGTCTTAAAATCTGGAGCATCACATTTCCCATTCTCATGGATATGGATCATATGCTCGCCCTGAGTGAGTTTCTCGACATTGACGATAACCTGCAATCCTAGCGGCGTTTGGGTGAATGTTGCTGTTCCCACCTGCTCGCCTTTGATATTAAAAATACTGGCGATCGCATTTTGAGGATTGGGAATAATCACGGAAGTGGCATTTTGAGCGATCGCCGTAGTTGTGGAAGTGACTGCGGTAGCTGCTGTGATTGTCATGCAGGCCAAACCCAAATTAACAAGATTAAGCTTATGCCTAAAATTATGGCTAAAATCATGCCTAAAAAGGGCTAGAAGATAATTTTTATCAATCATTTTATTGGTCATATGTTCGCTTTTTTAAAACCTGTTTTCCTAAAATGCTCTTACATTGAGGTTTTCATTTTGCCTATGGCAAAATGAAAACTCAAAACCCTTATTAAGTAGCTAGGCGCAATTAAATATAAAATCCTAAAACCTATAGTGCACGCGCAGCGTGCGCTATAGGTTTTGATTCTGGGTTTTATACCAATTCACGAAAGTGTTGTCACACTTTCATGAATTGGTATAAAACCCAGTAAGGTTTTGAGATTCCCAAAATGGCGTTGCCATTTTGGGAATTGGTATTAATATCTCCTAGCTTTTTGCCCAGTCATTGTCAGCTTGCTCGATCACATAGTTTGCGACTAAATTAATTTCATTAGCAGTGAGTTTTTTGCCAAAAGCAGGCATTGCACCTTTCCCCTTAGTAACTTGGGCGACGATTGCCTCAACCGAGTATTTGCCATACTTTTCCAAGGCATCTTTTTTCAAGCTTTTGGCTGCTACTACTCGGTTTGTGCCGCCTGCATGACAGGAAGCGCAGTTTGAACTAAAAACTTTTTGACCTGATGTCTGTTCGGCAAAGGCTGGTTGGCTAAAGGATAGCCCCAAAAACAGTGTCAGCGCGATCGCGAAAATAGAGAAAATGCGTTTCATAGTTATAATTCCTTGGTCGAGTTACTTAAATATCTACGAAAAATAAGGGCAAAGCTTTACGCCGATGCCCTACGCGGCTTAGCCGCAAAGTCGAGTTGAATTTTAGTCTGGGTACATCATGCCCCTACTTGCACTGGCAGTCAAAAGACGGCTCGTCAAACAACATAAAATTTCATTAAAATGTCAAAAATTGGGGCGGGTAATTGCTGAACTGCTTACAATCCCGACTGTTAGGTGATGATAAGAAACTTTTTTTAAAATAAAATCGTCTCTCATAGTATTAACGTACTATGTTGCAGACAACTTAAAATTTCTGACTAGATTTAAATTAAATATTTAGGTTAAGTACGAGTTAAATTTGTCAGAATGCCAAAAAACGATCTCAACCTTGCTAATAATAGCCACTTAACTTATAGCCTGAACCTTTTTGGGAATTTTATGAAGCGCCCTTTGCAATCTGTATTTGTGTCTGTATCTGCATCTTGCTTAGCAGTCTTAATTACTGCTTTCACTGCGATGCCTAGCTTCGCCGCCGATCCGTTTCGCTCCACAAATGCAAGAGAGATCGGTAGTGAAACTCAAAAAGCCTTTGAATTAATGTTCAAAGACGGAAATTATGTAGCAGCAGTAAAACAGTTGGATTTAGCCGTTAGAACGGAAGCTAACGATCCACTTCTGTTTTCCTTGCGAGCATCTACTTTTTACGCTAAAGAAGACTATTTGTCCATGAAGATTGCGGGCGATCGCGTTCGTGTCAACGCTGAAGCCTTAAAGGGTAAGGATAATCTCAGAGCTTACACATATTTAGCCGTTAGCGATCTGATTTCAGCGGGATATATTATCAAAACTGAAGGCGTATCTAGTGCGCCTTCGGCTTTGCCCTTGGTGCAGAGTGTCTTTGACAATATCCAAAAAGCCAAGGATATCTCCCCTAACGATCCTGAGCTAAATTTGATTAAGGGCTATGTGGATATGCTGATCGCTTCAGTATTACCCCTCTCTGACCTTGAGACTGCCTTAGAAAGTCTGAAGCAATATGCAGCCCCCGATTATTTGAAATGGCGTGGAATTGCCCTCGCCTACCGCGATGCGCGGAAGCCAGAACTCGCACTGGATGCCGTAAATAAGGCCTTGGCTTCTGCACCCAGCAATCCAGAACTGAACTATCTCAAGGGACAGGTATTATGGATGCAGGGTGGTAGCAGTATTCCTACTGCCAAAAAACATTTTGAACTTGCTCTTAGCAAATCTAAGCAGTTGAACCCCAGCCTCCTGTCTGAGATTCGCGAGCAATGTCGCAATATTTCCAATGGTACCAATTGTCCCGAACAGAAATAAGGTTTTGGATTCAAGCTACTGAAATAAAAACTAGATTTGTTTGGAATATCAAACCCCAAAGATAAGTGGCGGCGCAATGCGCCGCCACTTATCTTTGTTATAT
>NZ_LIRE01000427.1 GCF_001402795.1 Pseudanabaena sp. 'Roaring Creek' | reverse complement strand
TATAGATAATTCAAATAAAAACTACAGCTTCGACTTCGCTCAGCTAGCTTACACCGAGGGCTGAGCGAAGTCGAAGCCCGTCTACAAGTTATTTAAAACAACTATATGTCCTACGGCAATTATCGATTAAACGAACCACAAGGAAATTTTGGAAAGCGTTGCTTTGCAACGCTTTCCAAAATTTCCTTGGTTTGGGTTTGAGCGCGAAGCGCTCTAGGACACTTGGCGAAAGCTATAGGCACTTAATAACCGATCGCGGCAAGATCGGGGGAGAAACTGCCAACTTTAAGGCGATAAACTTCCGTTTCCATGGCTCCGTTGGGATATAGCCGTAAATGACGAAAACCGGGAGGTTGACTATCGATTTGAAACTTGTGATTTTTAGGCTCAAACTGGATGCAGGTCGAGGGCGTGACTAGACATCTGACTGAATTGTGGGGAGTTTCGTAAATTTCGTCAAACTCCTGATGAGCATGACCATTGATAACAACTTCTATTTGGGGGTACCGATCGCAGATTTCCCAAAACTGATCTTGATTTTCTAGGCAAATACCATCGATCCATCGCGAGCCTAGGGTTATTGCAGGATGATGAAAAGCGATTAACGTTGGACGTTCGGGATAGGCTTTGAGATTGTCTTCCAGCCATTCTAGCTCTGAATCTGCCAGATAGCCATGTACCGCCCCAACGACCACGGAGCTAAGTAATAAAATTCGCCACTTACCGACATCAAGCGATCGGCTCAGATGGACGTAGTCGCTAGGCAACTGCCTTTTCATGAGGATGCCATCATCATGATTGCCTGGCAAGCAATAGGCATGAATACCAAACCGATCCAGCGATCGACGTAAGCGATCATAGGATGCGGCACTGCCATCCTGAGTTAAGTCTCCAGTCAAAAGCAATAGGTCAATTTGCGGTAGGTTTCTTTTAATGGCAGTCAAAACCTCCTGAAAAGAAGCTTCAGTTTGAATACCTAACAAAGAACTCTCGATATCTCCAAATAAATGAATATCGGTTAACTGTGCAATCGAAACAAAACTACCGTAACTGATTTTGCCTTTCATACTACCTATGCCTGTACAAATAAGCTGTAAGTAGCAACTATTTATTTCTCTATATCCCAATTTCCGAGATGAATTAAATTCACCTTAAAAACCAGCAATTGCTCGGCCCATTGAGCAATCATATAATTCCCGTTTTGCTTATCAGAAATAACAATTCGGATTGTTTTTTCTGACAAATTATTTTGTGTTGCTATAACTATACTTTGTTATTTGCTTGCCTATTTTTAGAAAATGCGGTCAAAACTCATATAAAAGCATAGGCTTGCCTATTAACTTATGGTATTTATAGTCATTACATTGTGATTTGGGTCACAGCCCTCTATACAAAATCTGAATTAAGTAGCCAAGCATAAGTAAACTTAAAACCTAGAAGAGCGTACCGCCCGCGTAGCGGGCGGTACGCTCTCTGGTTTTGGGTTGTAATTATGCTTAACTACTTACGGAGCTGTTACTGAACGATGCAGACTCTAGAATTTTTAAAAGTTGAAATCCTATGATCCTTGGCAAGTCTCGCACTTATAACGATCCGATTCATGGGGCAATTACTCTTGACAGCAACGATCGCACGGAAGCTTTACTGATTCAATTAATTGATACGCCTGAGTTTCAGCGTTTGCGGCGCATCCGCCAACTTGATATCGCTTACTTTACTTTTCATGGGGCTGAAGGGTCGCGTTTTACCCATTCTCTGGGGGTGATGGCGCTGACTCGTCGAGCTTTTGATGCGATCGCTACTAAGTATCCTTACCTGACAACCCATCGGACGGTGGTGTTGGTGGCAGCCCTGCTCCACGATCTCGGTCATGGTCCCTATAGCCATGCATCGGAAGAAGTTTTTGGTAGTAATCACGAAATATGGACTTTAAGATTATTAAAGTTCGGCAAAATTGCTGAGGTTCTCAATCTCTTTTCCACGGATTTGATAACTGAATTGGAAAGTATTTTTACAAAACAATATCCAGTTCCGCTGATCTATCAGTTAATTTCCAGTCAGATCGATTGCGATCGCCTTGATTATTTGGAAAGGGATAGCTATTTTACGGGGGCAAAATACGGACAATTGGATCTGGATCGGATTTTATTGGCGCTGCGGTTCGATCCGATTTCCCAAAACTTAGTAATCGGTCGCAAAGGAATAGTGGCGATCGAACATTATTTGACAGTACGCTATTTTATGTACCTACAGGTTTATAACCATCATAAAAATATTGCGGCAAGATTTTTGCTGGAGAAAATATTTCGCCGCGCCAAGTTTTTGATTGCGGCGGAGCGCCATGCCCAAGACGAGCTTTTATTTAGCGATCGCACGATGATGGCTTGGCTGACCCAAGACCCACAAATGCTTACCTGCGAGCAGTATTTTGCTTCTGATGATACGGTTTTTAACTATCACCTCCATCGATGGTGCGATAGTAGCGATCGCATTCTTGCCGATCTCAGCCGTCGCTTTTTAGACCGAGCCCTATTCCGTGCTACGGATATTTCGCATTTGGACGATATTCAACAACAGGAACAGCTCGATAGTTGGCGAGAGAAATTAAACGCTCAAGGAATGGAATCGAAATACTACTGTGGAATTCGGGTTGCGCGAACTAAGGGCTATAGCATTTACAAGCAAGGGATCCATGTCCAGACTGAGCATGGTTTGCAGGACATTGCGCGACTGTCCCCATTAGTACAGGCGATCGTGCAGCCAATCCAAAGAGCATGGCTGGTTCATCCATAATTTATAGCTACCGCCAGTCTTGTTAGGACAAAATTAAAACCCAAGATCGTGTTGTCGTGCGGAGCACGACAACACGATCTTGGGTTTTATACCAAAACACAAAATGGCGTAGCCATTTTGTGTTTTGAAAACCCTTACTGGGTTTAGTTTTTAATTCACAAAAGTGTTGTCACACTTTCGTGAATTGGTATTATGTCCTGATACCGTTGGCGGTAGCGATATTGATTATAAATTGATTAAGGAGCTAAGTACGTGAGTTCGGGTTAAGCTAGCAAACCTTTTCTCAAAGCCCGTTTTAAATTATCCCGAACTCACGTTAGGTATAAGTAAACTTACAGCAATTACCGATGAAACGAACCCCCAAGAAAAATTCTGAAAACGGTGCTTCGCAACGTTTTCAAATTTTTTCTTGGTTTGGGTTTGGGTGCAAAGCGCTGTAAAATCCAGAAGCGAGTACCGCCCGCGTAGCGGGCGGTACTCGCTTCTGGGTTTAGTTTTTAATTATGCTGAACTACTTTCAAGTTGATTACAAAAGTTGATTACAAAAGTTGATTACAAAAGTTGAGAATGGAACATAGTTCTGTAATTAGAGAACGCTTGCCAATAGAGCTTTTTGGGCGTGAAGGCGATTTTCCGCTTCATCCCAAATACGGGACTGCGCTCCTTCCATGACTTCATCCGTAATTTCTTCACCACGATGAGCAGGTAGGCAATGTAAAGCGATCGCAGATTTATCGGCTAAAGCCATAAGTTCGGCATTTAACTGATAGGGCTGAAAAATGGGAACGCGATCTTCCGCTTCCGACTCCTGACCCATGCTCGCCCAAACGTCCGTATAAAGCACATGGGCTGCTTGGGCAGCAAGTTTAGGATCGCTGGTCACAATAACTTCAGAATTAGTTGCTAAAGCCTTCGCTTGAGAGACGATTTCAGGATTAGGAGTAAAATTTTTTGGTGAGGCAATGCGAACATTCATGCCCACGAGAGCGCAGCCAATCATCAGGGAATGCGCCATATTATTGCCATCGCCAAGATAGGTGAGAGTGAGTCCTTTTAACGAACCAAAATTTTCCAGTACAGTCAATAGGTCTGCCAAAACTTGACAAGGATGCTCTAAATCGCTCAGAGCATTGATAATTGGGATCTTGGAGAATTTGGCAAAGGTCTCTAGCTCCGCTTGCTCGAAGGTGCGAATTGCTAAAACATCCAAATAGCGATCGAGAACTCTGGCAGTATCTTCTATCGGTTCGCCCCGACTTACTTGGGTTACATTAGGATCGAGGTCGATTACGTGCCCCCCCAGTTGATGCATAGCAACGGTAAAGCTAACTCTTGTCCTTGTTGATGCTTTACGAAAGAGCAATCCAAGGGTTTTACGCTGAAAGTCATACTGGATTTCCCCTGATTTAAGCTGTTTTGCAAGTGTCAGTAATTCCTGAATTTCACTTGGTTGCAAATCTGCCAAACTAAGAAGATCTCGTCCCTGAAGGTTTCCCATTGTTGTTAGTTAGAAAAGACTTGTAATGACTCTATCATCAACTTACAGCCCTTTACGTTTATCATAAACCTCACTTCTAAATATCTTCTAAATATATAGCTGTCGCCTGTTCTACAGCGCTTTGCGCTCAAACCCAAACCAAGGAAATTTTTGAAAGCGTGCGAAGCACGCTTTCAAAAATTTCCTTGGTTTGGATTTGATTATCGCCAACCTTCTCTTATCGGGGGAGCTTAATGCAAGGGGTGACAACTAGATTTTTACACCAGATTTACGGGCGATCCAAATCTCCCAATTGCGAAGAAAACTCGATCGCGCTTTAAATATGCTGGCGATCGAAGGTTTAAATACCAGTTCGTCACAGGGAGGCTGTACCAAAATTGTAAATAGACCGAGCCGATTACCCACAATCGTATCGGTAAATAAGCGATCGCCCACCATCGCAACTTGAGAAGGAGGAAACCCCATCGCTTCGAGAACTTGACGCACCACTCGCCGTGAAGGTTTGCCAGCCCGACTGCGGTAGGGAAGGCTCAGACTCTCAGCAACCTTCTGAATACGGCGATCGCTAAAATTGTTGCTTGCTAGCCAGATCGGATAATTTTGCCGCATTTGCTCTACCCACAACCGAATTTCCTCCGACACATCAGCTTCGTCATCACCTATTAAGGTATTATCCACATCCAAAATTAAGCCCCGCAATCCATGCTTTTCCATTAGTTGCGGTGTGATCTTATAAATTGGGGCTGACAAAACTAAGTCAGGAGCAATAAGTTGCCAAGGTTTCACAAATATTTTGATAATGTTAATTAAATAATCAATGATATTTTACAGTGCTTTGAACCGATCTTTAATAATGCGATCAGCACGTTTCTGCAGCAGCAATATAAGCAATGAAGTGCCAAGCTTCGCGTGACACTTCATTGCCTATATTGCTATAGATAATTTAAATAAAAACTACAGCTTCGACTTCGCTCAG